>JBBRUO010000228.1:0-8805 GCA_038247725.1 Gemmatales bacterium | reverse complement strand
CCGTCTTGCCGTCGTAGGCGTGCGGGACGAACACCACGTACGGCGATGTGGTGCCGTCCGCGTTCTTAAAGGTCTTGTCCACGAACCCGGTCTTGATGTCGGCGGCGAGTGCCACCGATGGGGCGAGGGCGAACAGGAGGACGATTAGCCTGCGAACCATGAGAGAGGCTCCGCTTGGAAGAGGGTGACACCAGCGTATCAAATCTCGTCGGCGGGGGCTATGACCGCGCGGCACTTCTTGGGGGCGTTACCGCGCTTCGGCCCACCGGTCGCGGATGAACTTGATCCCTTTCGTGTAGACTTCGTCCGGCGATGGGAACAGGTCTCGCCACACCCGCGTGGCGGCGGCCAGGTCCGGCAGCGCCCGGCCGAACGCCTCGATGACGAACCAGCCGTCGTACCCCGTCTGCTTGATGGCGTTGAAAGCGTCGTCCCAGTGGACTTGCCCGGTGCCAGGGGTGCCGCGGTCGTTCTCGCTGATGTGGACGTGGGCGAACACGTCCCGCACCGTCATGACCGCGCTGAGTTGGCTCTTCTCCTCGATGTGCGCGTGGAAGGTGTCGTACATGCAACGGAACTTCGGGTGGTCCACGGACTTCACCAACTCCTTCACCTGCGCGGCGGTCGTCACGAAGTAGCACTCGAAGCGGTTCAGGTACTCGATGGCCAGGGTCAACTTGGTGCCCTCGGCGAACTCCGCCGCCTGCCGGAGCACGTCGGCCGCGTACCCCTTCTCGTCGGCCGTCGCGCCGCTGCCGCTGAACACGCCCAGCGGCGAGTGATACGGCCCGCACATGGCATCGCTGCCGAGGATGTCGTTCATCTCGACGGCCCACCGCAGGCGGTCCACCGCCGCCGCGCGGATGGTCTGGTCCGGGCTGATCGGGTTGGCTTCGGGCGTCATCACGGTGACGGTGGTGCAGGCCAACCCTTGCTTGTCCAACTCCGCGCGGATCGTCTTGTAATGGGCCGCGTCCCCGCCGAACAGCGGCAGTTCCACGCCGTCGAACCCGGCGGCTTTCAGCTTGGCCATCGTCGGGAAGTCGGCCTCGGTGACTTCGCCGGTCCACAACAGCAGGTTCATGCCGATCTTCATCGCGCGGACTCCGGGAGAGGGCAAGCGGCGGGTAACGGCGGCATTGTAAGTGGCGGATACAATACCGGCACCCCGGAGGGCGAACCGCCATGCCGCTACTCGACCACTTCCACCCACCGCTGAAGTCGTTGCTTCAGTGGAACTCGATGCACATCGAGTGGATGTCCGCGCTATCAAACTCATTCAACGCTGCGTTGCCACCGAAGTTCTACTCGGAACCGGGAGCCCGGTTCGGCATCGAAATCGATGTCGCCACGCTGGAGCGGTTCGGGGACCCGGCGCAAAACGGCGACTACGGCGACTGGCAGCCGAGTTGGGAGTCCCCCACCGCGACCGCCACGCTGCCGTTCGCCGTCGCTACCGACGAACTGGAAGTGCTGGTGTACGAGGACGAATCGGCCGGTTTACGGTTGGTCGGTGCGGTGGAGTTCATCAGTCCGGCAAACAAAGATCGGCCGGAATCCCGTCAAGCGTTCGCGGCGAAGTGTCACGGATACCTCCAACACGGCATCGGTGTCGTTCTCGTGGATGTCGTCACCGACAAGCACTTCAACCTTCACAATGACCTGATGGATCACATCGGCCACCCGACCCGCCACCTGGCCGAGACGCTTTACGTCACCGCGTACCGCACCACTGGCAAGAACGGCGGCGGTCAGATTGAAACGTGGGAATACCCCCTGACGGTCGGGGCGGCACTGCCGACGGTGCCGATGTGGCTGCTCGGCGGTATCTGCATCCCGGCGCGGCTGGAAGAGACGTACACTGAAGCCCTCCGCCGGCTCCGCGTCCCGCAGCGGCTGGCGGACCACGCGGCGGCGACCGCACCGAGGGCCACCCCGTGAGTGTGTACTTCGTCTATCGCAGCCACTCCGACAACCCCGGCGCGTTCCATGTGAAGGTGTTCCCGCAGGACACCGTCTTGGAGTGGTTCCAAAGCATCTGGGTGGGGATCCAGGGAAGCGAGCGAGCACCCATCCCATCACGAGACCATGCGTTCTCGCTCATCGGTCGTCACGTCTACAGTTTTAGTTCGCTTTTCGAGTCCATCCATGAACACGGCTGGGCAACACCGAAGTCGATGACTACGGCCGCCAAGCACTTCGAGGAGGCGCTGTTCACGGAGGAGATGAAGTATGGGTCGCATCATCTCCAATTGCTGGCCCACGACGAACTGGAAGTAGCGATCTACATATTCGACGACGAGTACGCGGCGAAGAACCCGCACCGCGCGGCGTTCCTGATGCGCGAGGACTGGCGTATGCCAGACGGCGCATCGGAAGCGGAGTTTAAGCCGAAGGGCGTGCCGAAGACGGCGAAACTGGTTCGAGGCGCAGGCGTGACGTATTTCGCACACTTCGCTGCTTACGACACGGGAAGCCTCACCGATCTACCCGACTTCGGCTTGTGTGGGGCTGTCGTTGGCGTTCGCGTCGCGGACTTCCCCCGCTACCTGTTCGCCATGCGAAATCGGCTCGCCGACAATCCCGATGACGAAACGCTAAACGCTGAACTCCGGCAACTCGTCACGGGGCTGAACGCGCTGATTCACAAAGCGAAAGGGGACGAGAAAGCCTTTTTCGCGGCACTCAGCGCGAACCCCGACGACTACGCCGGCTGGTGCGCGTACTCGGATTGGCGGATGGAACGCGACCGACCGCCCTTGCTCTCCGACATTTTACGCCTCTACAAGCCGGACTTCAGCGCGATGGAAGATACGCGGCTCTCGAAAAAGGATGAGGTTGTCGCACAGTCTCATATTGCGCAGGTTAGTAAGCATGTGGGGCTATCTAGCTATGAGGATCGCTACCACCACTTCATCCTGTTTGATGACCTGTGGGCGAACGCGCACCGGGACTTGGCCAGCAGCATTCTGCGAACCGCGTCCCGGTGGGATCCGCTGTAGGAGCGTCACTACCCTTGCAGGTGCGCTTCGAGGAACCACAGGTTCTTGTCCAGGTCGCGGGACAGACCGGTGAACAGGTCGGCGGTGTCGTCGTCGCCGGCTTCCGAGGCAGTCTTGATGGCCGTTCGCACGGTGCCGCCGACAGCCGCGTAGCGGTCGCACAGCGCCGTGACGTGCGCCATGCCATCCACGGCGTCGGTCGGGTATTCGGGCAGCCGGCTGGCCTTCGCCGCCATGCGGGCGGTGCCGCTGGCGTACCCGCCCAGCGCGGTCGCACGTTCGGCCACCGTGTCCACCGACTCGTAAAGTTCCGCCGCCAAGCTATCGAACAGCAGGTGCAACGAGTAGAAGTGGTGCCCTTTCACGTTCCAGTGGGCTTGCTTCACCTGCGTGGCCAGGTCGAGCAGGTCGGCGAGTTGCTGGTTCAGCAGGGGGATCATCTTCTCGCGGATGGCGGGCAACAGGCTCACCCGTGTGGAGAACGTTTTCAACTCCGTCATGTGGTCGATCCTCGGTGATATGGGGGTGAGAGACTTACCAGCGGAGCGGATGCCGCCTTTCGACAATCGGCGGCAATCGGCGTACCAAATGGTCGTCACCGCCCGACGGGAAGTTCCGCCACCGCGACGGCGATGCGATCCCGCGCATCATCACTTGGCGGGGACAAGTCGTGATGGCGGGCCAGGAACGCAACCTCGCGGCAAGCATCCTGCGAACCGCGTCAACGACGACGGCCGACCCGTCCGCCGTCAGCGGGGGAACATCGGCAACCGAGGGCGGAACGGGTCCAGCATACGCGGCCGCAGCGTGCGGGTCGTGCTGATGTACCGGCCGGTGATCGGGTTGCCGGCCGTCTGGCGGTTGACCCCCGTGCCGGTGAACGGGTTGCCAAAAGTGCTGTTCGTGATCGTGGTGCCGGTGAACGGGTCGTACTGTGAGGTGGACTGCTGCACGGCACCGGTATACGGGTCCGCGGTGGTGCCGTACTGCGTCACCACCCCGGTGAACGTATCGACGACTTGGCCGACGGCGGTGGACGGGGGCGGGTTCACGGGGTAGCCCGAGAACGCCGGGTAGGCCGAACCAATGAACACCGGCACCGGGCGGTATTGCGGCGGTTGGAACGTCGGCAGCACCTGCGGGTACGGGAAGGTGCGGCGGAACTGGGCCGAGGCGGTGTCGGTGATGAGGGCGACGGCGGCCACGGCCACCAGGGTGCGAGCAATCATGAGGCGTCTCCGGGTGAGGAATCGAGTGATTGGGTGAGCAAGTTCAAGGCCGCTACGATGCGGATCCGGCTTTCGTCGCCGAGCGCGGTCCAGACGGTCGGCTGAACGAGGAACGCCGTCACCGACTCCAACATGCGCACGGAAATCTGAACAATTTCCACTTCCGTCTCCAACGTCTTCCGGGGCAGGGAGTTAACGGCGACGGTCCCGACGGAAACCGGCGCAAAGGCCGGCTGTTGCGCTTCGGCTTTTGGCTCGCCGATGATCTCCCGCACCGCGTCCAGGAATCCGCCCGTCTGAATCGCGCTGAAGGCAATTTCGTCTTCGTCGCCCTCGAACACCCCGGCGAAGAGTAACTTTTTTTGCTCCAAGGTGCGAAGGACGCTCTCCTCCACCGTGCCCCGCGTGATGAAGTTCACCACCCGCACCGGCCGGCTCTGGCCCATGCGGTGGACGCGGGCGATCCGCTGTTCCAGCACCGCCGGGTTCCACGGCAGTTCCAGGTTCACCACCGTGTCCGCCACTTGGAGGTTCAACCCGGTGCCGCCGGCGTCGGTGCTCAGGAACACCTTGCAATCCGGGTCGGTGTTGAACGTCGCCATCACCGCCTTGCGGTCCTTGCCGGGCATCCCGCCGTGCAGCAGCGCGTACCCGACGCCGAGCCGGTCCAGCACCTCGGCGGCCAGGTTCAACATCGTCTCCCACTGCGAGAAGACGACCAGTTTGTGCGGTGTCGCTTGTCCCCCAGGGGCGAGGGGAACCAAATCACGGATCAATTCCGCGAACTCGACCAACTTCGGCGAGACGTTCGTCGTCTTGTCGAACAGGAAGGTGCTGTCGCACAGCAGCCGCATGTTGGCGAGGCTGGCGAGGATCCGTTTACGGTCGATCTCACTGAGAAAACCTTTCTGGAGCAGCCGCGCGAGGGTGGTTCGCTGCTCCTCGTAGGGCGTCCGCTGTTCGTCGCTGAGCTCGACGTAGACGGTGGTATCCGTGCGGGCGGGCAGTTGCGTGAGGACTTCCCCGCGGGTACGCCGCAGGAAGATCGGCTCCAACCGCTCGCGGATTTTGTCCAGGTTGCGATAGCCGACGATGTTACCCTTCTCGTCCAAAACGCGGTGGTCGTTGAGGAACTGGAACGCCGGGCCGAACCGCCGTTCGTCCACGAACTGCACGATGCTGTACAGCTCTTCCAGTTTGTTCTCCAACGGTGTTCCACTGAGGACGATGGCGTACCGCGACACCAACTTCTTCACCTCCTTGGCGGTCTTCGACACCCAGTTCTTGATCCGTTGCGCCTCGTCCAGAACAATCACATCCGGCTTCCAGGCGTTGATTACTACGCGGTCGCGGACGACTTGCTCGTAGTTCACTAGCCGATAAAAGGTGGTTGCCGAGTATTGATCCTTCCGCTCCTCCGGGCTGCCGTCGATGATCTGCACGGCGCGGCCGGTGAACTTCTTGATCTCCGATTCCCACTGGTACTTCACGCTCGCCGGGGCCACCACGAGCACCCGGCCGATGCCCCGCTCCCGCGCGAGCAGTTCGATGGCGGCGAGCGTCTGAATCGTTTTGCCGAGGCCCATGTCGTCGCCGAGGATGCTGCGGCCCCGGCAGGCCAGGAACAGCGCCCCGCGCGTCTGGTAGTCGTACAGCGGCACCGTGAGCAGTTTCATGTCGAGCGTGCCGGCGTCCAGTTGGGCCAGCCACTCGGCTTCCTTCGCCGCCATCTCCGCGCGTTCGACTTCGCGGTCCACGAAGTCGAGGGCGTCGGTCGGCATCCAGATTTCTTCCGGCACCCGCTCCACGTCCCCGACCAGTTCCTCGTACCGCCCCTTGCCGGACCAGGTCCCGGCGTCGTCGAAGTACCGCTTGGCAAACAGGCCGAGCTTGTCCGAGTGGCGAGGCGGCAGGTGCAGCGTGAGCCGGAGCGTCTCGCCGTAATCGAGGACGATTTCCGGGCGGACGACGACGGCCTTCTTCTTCTGGAGTTGCGCCGGCAGGTGGTCCCGCAGGTCGTCCAGCACCGCGAGAATGTGCTTGCAGGTGCCGAGGGTGTTCGACTTGAAGTCCGGGCAGGTGCAGGCGTTCTCGCCGACCTCGAACCCGCGGATCGTCACCTCGTACTCGCCGCCGGAGTCCGGGTTCGTCACCTTGTAGGTGCTGAACACCTTCTTCTTCGGCGTCAGGTTCTCGATGACGAGCTTGGCCGTCCGCGCCCGCTGCCGGCGGAGGTCGATCTGGTCTTCGCGGAGCATGTCGGGAATCCGTGCCTTGAGGTTACGGCCCCATTCTACCGCTCACTCCGGCAGCGGTTTGCCCTTGGTTTCTGGGGCGAACGCGATGAGGATCAGGCCGAGGACGTATACCCCGGCGGCGACCGAGCAGGCTTTCGCATAGTCGTTGTCGAACAACTTGAGCAGGTTGCCCGTCTGTAGAGCCCCGATGGCCGCCAGGATGCGGCCGAAGTTGAACCCGAACCCCTGCCCGGTGGCCCGCACCTTGGTGGGGAACAGTTCCGGCAGGTAAAGCGGCAGCCAGCCGTAGAACGACGCGGTGACCGCCCCGGTCATGGCGGCCCAGATCAGGAACTGGGTGCCGTACTCCGTGTTCACGGTGAACATGCTCAGCAGCATCCCGCACGACAGCACGCACAGGGCGGCGTACACCACTCGCCGGCCGAGCCACCCGCCAAGCACTGCCCCGATCAGGCAGCCGACCGCCGCCCCGAACGCGGACACCACTTGCGTCGTCGGGGCCGCCTCCGGCACCTTGCCGTCGGTCAGCTTCTGCACCCACGGGTAGATCCACATGAACCCGCCCCAGGTGGCCAGCAGCGGTACCCCGCTCAGCCCGGCCCCCAGCAGCATCCGCCGCAAAATGCTCGTGCGTTCAGCCACGTCGGTCGAGGCCCGCTTCAAGTACTGCCGCACCGGGTACAGATAACACGTCGCGATCACCACCAGCCCGACGAGCGTGACCGGCACCCGCACCGCGAGCGAGACATCTTCCGCCCACACCGCCACCACCCCAGTGGCCACCAGCGCCCCGAACAGCACGGCCAGTAGGTCTTTCCCGGACCAGTTCGACACCTGTCCCGACTCTTTTTCCCGCAGCCACCGGTCGGATTCCGGCACGAACAGCCGCACGAACAGCGTCAGCACCGCCGGCAGCGCCCCGAACAGCAGCAGCAGCCGCCAGTTCCCGTTGGCGGTCAGTTGCTCGACCGTGGCCGCCCCGACTCCCACCGACGCCAGCCAGGCGGGGAGGTCGTCGCCCACCTGGATCAGGGACAGCGCCACCACCCCGACGATCAGGTAGCCGAAGTTGCCGAACGCCCCGATCCACCCGGCGAGCCAGCCGCGGGAGGCGTTCGGCCACAGTTCCATCACCAGGGCGACCCCCAACGCCCACTCCCCGCCCATGCCGATCGCGCCGGCGAATCGCAGCCCGGCCAGGTGCCACGGGGCGGTCGAGAACGCGCTCAGCCCGCTACACCCGGCATACACCAGCACGCTGATGGTGAGCGCCCGGATGCGGCCGACTTTGTCCCCCAGCCAGCCGAACAGCACCCCGCCGGTCGCCGCCCCGACCAGGAACATGGCGGTGATGACGCCGTACCACCGGCCGACGGTCGCCTCCAGTTCATCCGCCGGAACGGTCGGGGTCATCAACTCCGTGAGCGCCGGCCGGCCAATGAGGGGGAACAGGCCCATCTCCAGGCCGTCGAACATCCACCCCATCAGGGCGGCAATCAGGGCGAGCCAGCGGGCACGGGCGGAGATCGGGGACATGCGCTCTTCCGGGTAAGGGCTTGCGTAGGGCCGACGGATTGCCGATCTTACACGGGTGCCCGCCATCCGTCTTTCGAGAACTCTCTCATGTTCCGGATCGTCGTCGCCCTCCTGTCCGCCGCGCCACTGTTCGCCCAGGGGTTCACGCCGAGCGAAGCCGTCAAGCGGATGAAATTGCCGCCGGGGTTCTCGGTTCGCGCGGTGGCGACGGAGCCGATGATCCGCCAGCCGTTGAGCATCAGCTTCGACAATCGCGGCCGCTTGTGGGTGCTGCAATACCTGCAATACCCGAACCCCGCCGGGCTGAAGGCGGTAACGCAGGACAAGTACCTCCGCACGGTGTGGGACAAGGTGCCGGACGCGCCGCCGAAGGGACCGAAGGGGCTGGACCGCATCACCATTTGCTCCGACCCGGACGCGAACGGAGTATTCACGAAGTCGAAGGACTTCGTCACCGGGTTGAACCTGGCCTCCGGGTTCTGCCTCGCTCCCGGCGGGGTGTACGTCGTGCAACCGCCGTACCTGCTCTACTACCCGGACAAGAACGAAGACGACGTACCGGACGGCGACCCCGAAGTGCTGCTCATCGGGTTCGGCATGAACGACACGCACTCGATGGCGAACAGCCTGCAATTCGGCCCGGACGGCTGGTTGTACGGCGCGGCCGGCAGTACCAGCACTTCCCGTATCCGGGTCCCCCTCTCCCCCGGCGGGAGAGGGGTTCGGGGAGAGGGGGAAAAGGGCGGTGGCAAGAAAAACCCCCTCACCCCGAACCCCTCT
>JBBRUO010000227.1:0-8875 GCA_038247725.1 Gemmatales bacterium | reverse complement strand
CAGTTCGGCGGCGGACAGTTCGGCGGTGGGAAGATCGGGTTCTCCGGCGGCACCGGCCTGTAATTGAGTCGAGACGGACCACGAACGAAAGTGAGGGGGCCACGTGGCCCCCTCACTTTCGTTCGTGGTCACGGCGCTCATCACTTCTTCGGGTGCGGGAAGTGTTCGCTCATCACCTGCTTCATGTCGCGGACCGCCCGCTCCATTCCCACCAGCACCGCCCGACTGACGAGGGCGTGGCCGATGTTCAACTCCTCGACGCCGGGGATGCGGACGATGGCCGGCACGTTCTGGTAGTTCAGGCCGTGGCCCATGTGAACTCGCAACCCCCGCTGGCCGGCGTGCGCGGTCGCCGTCCGCAACTTGGCCAACTCCTCGTCCACCGTGGCGGCGGTCGCCGCCGCGTACGGGCCGGTGTGGAACTCGACGGCGTCGGCCCCGACGGCGCGGGCCATGTCCACCTGCTCGATGTCGGGGTCGATGAACAGCGAGACGACGATGCCGGCCTCCTTCAACCGGGCGGTGGCGGCGCGGACGGCGGTCTGGTTGGCGATCACGTCCAACCCGCCCTCGGTGGTCAACTCCTCCCGCTTCTCCGGCACCAGCGTCGCCTCGTCGGGTTTCACTTGTACGCCGATGGTGACGATCTCGTCGGCCGTCGAGAGTTCCAGGTTCAGCCGGATGGCGACCGTCTGCCGGAGCAGCAGCACGTCGCGGTCTTGAATGTGCCGGCGGTCCTCTCGCAGGTGAACGGTGATACCGTCGGCCCCGCCGAGGGTGGCGAGGACGGCCGCCGCGACGGGGTCCGGTTCGTGAGTCCGACGGGCTTGCCGGACGGTGGCGACGTGGTCGATGTTGACGCCGAGGCGGATCATGGCGGACTCCGAGGGGGGAAGATGAGTATTCTACGGCGTCGCGTGCGGGGAATGCTTCGGCCACGGTTAGCGGGTCACGTCTATCGCGAGAAACGGGTCGGCGACCTCACCGAGCGGACCGCGTGCCGTGACCGGGATGACGACCCGACCCGGCCGTGCGTTCACCGGCACTGTCAGTTTCACGACCGCCTTCCCTCCGGAGGAATTCGGCCGCGCGTCGAAGTGGAACGTCTTCTCGCCGTCCCAGTCCGTTCGGAACGCCACGTCCATCGCGTGCGGGAAGCCGGCGACCGTCAGTTCGCAGCGGACGTCGTCGCCGGGCTTGGCCTTCAGCAAAATCGGCGACACGCTGACGGAGTGCGGGGACCAGTCGAGCCGGTGGTCGCCGGTAACGCAGAGCGCGTCGCACGCCTTCGCCCCCGCCTCGCCCCACGCCACCCGCCGGCGGAAGTCCTCCGGGTGGTACACGAACGGCCCGCCGTGTTCGGCCAGCACCCACTCCGGGTGGATCGCCAGCACCTTCCGCGCGCTCGCGGCGTACAGCGCCGGCGAACTGCGGTTCATGCCCATCCACCCGCCGGACCCACTGTACATGTTCTGGTGGAAGAAGTTGTCGGCGGTGAACAGGCCCCGCTTGCCGTCGATCGTCCCTTCCATCGCGGCGGTGAAGTACGACTGACCGGGGAAGTGGTGGAACTTGAATTCGTACTCCTGCCAGGTGCCGGACTCGCCGTCCTGGAACGTCCGGTGAACGTGGATCGGTCGCTCGTCGAGGAACGGGGCGCGGTAGCGGAACGGCGCTTCCAGGGGTTGCGCCACGAGGTCCAGCGCCCACACCTTATAGTCCCCTTTCACGGGCAACGTGTACACGCCGTCGAAGTGGTCGTAATGCGCGTGCGAGAAGACGACCCGTTCCACCGGCCCCAGCTTTTCGGCGGCCCGCAACTTCTCGATCTGCTCGACGCTGCGGGTGCCCCACGGGTCCACCACCGTCAGCCCGTTGCTCCGGTTCGACTTCAACACGTAGGTGTTGCCGGTGAGCCACAGCGACGGGCTCACCTTCGCCCACGGCTGGCTGCCGTTGCTCTTCGGCTGGTTCTCCGGGACGAGGTAGTCGTATCGCGGCGGGTTCCCGAGGCGGTTGGTGAACCGCTCGAAGCTCTTCAGGAAGCCGGCCTCGTCCACCTTCTTCGCGGTGTCTTCCAGCAGCGCCTTCGGGTTCGCGGTGACGATCGGCCCGCGCGCCGGGAACAGTGTGGCCGGGTGCCGCGCGGCCAGTTTCCGCAGGGATTCCGCCGTCGGCTTCAGCCCCACGTCCTGCCAGTGGTCCCAGTCGGTGGTGAACGGCGTCCACAACTTGCCGTCGCCGGTCATCGCGTCGCCGAGGAAGATCAGGTCGCCGACGGCGAAGCAGACGTGATCCGGCGAGTGGCCCGGCGTGGCGATCACTTCGATCTTCAGCCCGTGGAAGTCGATCACGCGGCCGTCGGTGAGGTCGCACGCGACGCGGTGGTGCCCGCTCGGATCGACGAAGTAGCCCGTCCGGGAATCGCGGAGTGGAATCGACTCGTCCCAGAACGTCTCGACCTTCTTCGGCTCCAACCACGTGGCGGCCTCCGTCGGGGCCGAGACCGGGACTTCGCCGAAGGTGCGGACACCGCCGCAACCGTCACGGTGGTGGTGCGTCAACAAGATGCGTTCCACCGTCGCCGGCGGTGCGGGCAGTCCGACCGGGCAGTCGATGAGCACCCCCTTGCCCGCGACCGCGATCAGGTAGGCGGCCGGAGTCGTCGAGGCCCGGTAGACGATGAACTGGCCGCCGTCGTGGACTTTCTCCCACGCGGGTGGGGTGACTTGGGGCGCGGCGGGCGTGATCCCGTCGCCCGACAGCCAGACGACAGTCGCCAGAAGGGCGGCGATGACGAGACCGAGAACGACGCGGGGCATGGGAGTGCTTCCGGGGGAAAGCCGGAGTATACCCCGGTGCGGGCGGCGCTGTCACCCTGACGGCGGCGGGGGCTTTACTGGTTCGAAGGTCGTCCGCACTCTCCGAGTGCGGGTCGGTACCGCACTCCGACCGACCGCGATCACGCCGGCGAAGCCGGACAAAGTCCGCACTCGGAGAGTGCGGACGACCTTGCGGATGATTCGCCCGCGGTCCCAAGGTCGCGCATCGCGCCCTGGGTGCCAAAAACCACAGTTACACACGTGGCCGAATAATCGGACCCCGAACCGCCATCGCAGTCGGCAAATTTCCCCCACTCTTCCTTGCTATTTTTCCGGCGACCGGTTCTGATGCATCCTCGTCGGCGGTCCCCGCGCCGGCTTCCAATCACGTCACACCCCGCGGAGGCGGGACCGATGGGGATCACGACCGACTTCTTCGACCCGGCCACCCGCCACGCGCGGGGCCGCCTCGCCGTCAGCGTCGAACTGATGCGGGAGTTGTCGCGGTATTCGGACCCCGAAGAGTTGTCGCGGGTGTTCGCCCGCCGGCTGAACCAACTGTACCCGACCTCCCGGCAACTGACCGTCAGCCGCCGCGGACTGGACGCGCCGCGGTACCGCGTCACCCGGTACAACCTGTGGCCGGAGCCGATCGACCGGGGGCGGGAGCCGGAGAAACTACCGGTCTTGTCCGGCGGGCTGATCGGCGAGTTGGTGTACGACGACCAACCCCGCGTCATCGACGACCTGGACCTGCCGCCGGGCGACCCGGCCGGGCGGTTCCTCGGCGGCCAGCGGTCGCTGCTGGCCATCCCGCTGTTCGACATGGGCACCGCCAGCAGCATGTTGCTGGTCGCCCGGCAAGACGCGGCCGCGTTCCCCCGCGAGCAGGTGCCGGATCTGGTGTGGCTGAGCAACCTGTTCGCCCACGCCACCCAGACGCTCAAGCTGAGCGACCAACTGCGGGACGATGTGGACAAGGCGGACTACGAGCTGCGCACCGTCGGCGAACTGCAACAGAGCCTGCTGCCGCCGTCGGTGCCGGCGGTGCCGGGGCTGGACGTGGCCGCGCACAGCCGGGCGGCGCACCGCGCCGGCGGCGACTACCACGACTTCTTCCCACTGCCCGACGGCAAGTTCGGCGCGCTGGTGGCCGACGTGAGCGGGCACGGGACGGCGGCGGCGGTGCTGATGGCCATCACCCACGGCTTGGCCCACGCCCGCACCGATCCGCCCGTCCGCCCCGGCGAGATGCTGGCGTACCTGAACTACCACCTGGCGAAGAAGTACACGCTGACCACCGGCAACTTCGTCACCGCCGTGTACGCCGTCGTCGATCCGGTGGCCCGCACGCTGACGTTCTCGAACGCCGGCCACGCCCCGCCTCGCGCCCGACTCGGCGGGCGGGCCGGGTTCGCCGCGCTGGATCAGGGCCGCAAGTTGCCGCTCGGCGTGACGCACCGCACCGTCGGCCACTACCCGGAGTTCACCGTCCCGTTCCTGCCCGGCGACGAGGTGGCGCTGTTCACCGACGGCATGACCGACGCGGCCAACTCGCTCGGCGAGCCGTTCGGCGTCGGCCGCCTGGACGACGCCCTGGCCGCCCCCACCGGCGACGCGCGGGCGGCCGTCGCGGCGGCCGTCGCGGCGGTGGACCGGTTCGCCGGCCCGCGGGCGAACGACGACGACCAAACGCTGGTCCTGCTCCGTCGGCTCGACGGCTCCCGCGGCCGCGTCGGCCGGCGGCGGGCCGTCGCGGCCGTCTGACGCCGACTCCCCAAGGCCCTATTCCGTTATCGGTTTTTAGGGTGGGTCGCTCTCTCCGAGAGCGACGTTCGCGCGGCACCTCCTCTCGGAGAGAGTCGGCCACCCGATAAAACGGAATGACTCTGGCCGACTCCTCCCTGTCCGCACTTGCGGTTGACTCCCGCGCGACCGCCCGGCTAGATTCTTCCACCCGGTTCCCACCGGTCCACGGAAGGACCGCCGCAATGACCTCGCGCTCGTTCCCCGACCTTGCCGCCGACCCGACCGATGCCGTCGCGGTCGAATGGGACGACGCGCCGTGCCCGCTGTGCGGGCGGCACGACGAGGAGTTGCGGTTCGAGGCCGCCGACCCGACCCCGGACGACGACCGGCCGGGGCTGCGGTTCCTTGTCGTCCGCTGCCGCCAGTGCGGGGTGACGTACACCAACCCCCGCCCGTCCGCCGACACCATCGACCGCTTCTACCCGGCCGACTACCAGCCGCACCGCCGCCCGTCGAAGGCCAGTTCCGCCCGCCGCGCGCGGCCGTGGGCCGAGCGGCTGTTCGGCCGCCCATGCCGGGAGCGGCGGGGGGTGTTGCCGTGGCCGGGTGTCGGCCGGTTGCTCGACTTCGGCTGCGGCGGCGGCAGTTACTTGAAGCGGATGGCCGCCCTCGGATGGCGCGTCACCGGGATGGATTCGTCGATTGAGATGGTGGACCGCGTGCGGGACGAACTCGGCCTGGACGCCGTCGCCGGGACGCTACCGCACCCCGACTTGCGGCCGTGCTCGTTCGACGTGGTGACGCTGTGGCACTCGCTCGAACACGTCCACGACCCGCTCGCCACCCTCCGCGAGGTGTACCGTCTGCTGGTCCCCGGTGGGAAGGTGGTCATCGCCTGCCCGAACATCGACAGTTGGGCGTTCCGGCGGTTCGGGGCGAGCTGGTTCGGCCTGGACTTGCCCCGTCACCTGACGCACTTCACCCCGGCCACCCTCGGCCACATGCTGCACGCCGCCGGCCTGCGGGTGGAATCCCTCCGGGGCATCCGCCACACCGACTGGCTGCGGAGTAGCGCCCGCCGGTCGGCCACCTCGCGGCACGGGTCCGCCACCGACCGCCTGCTGACGTGGAAACCGGCCGCCAAGTTCGCCGGCTGGCTGGCGTACCTGCTGGGCAGCAGCGACTGCCAACTCGCCGTCGCCGAACGGCCGGGGTGAGGGCGGATCCGATTCGGCAAACGTGAACGAAAGGAGGATGGGGGTATGGCCGCGCATCGAGTGCTGCACACGAAAACGACAATCCCCTTCCGTCCTCTGGGGTCGGTCATCCATTACTCCGAACTCGCTCCCGCCACAACGGACAGCACGCTCGCGGAGGAATGGGAAACCTTCCGCCGCGAGTTGCCGGAGTTGCTCGCGAAGGGGTTCGCGGGCAAACACGTCCTGATCGTTGGCTCGGAAATCGTGGTGATCGCCGACACGTTCGTGGAAGCGGTCGCGGAAGGCCGACGACGGTTCCCGGATCGACCGATCGCGGTCCCACTGATCGCGGAGTGGCAGCCGATGATTCGGCCGTCGGGGGGCATCCGATGGGCCGCGTGAGTATGCCATACGCCGGCGACGACGGACCACAGTTCCCCGTCCTCATCGGTCTTGACGGGGATCGCGTGACGGCTCTCGTCGATGCGGGCGGGGTCGTCCCGCCGCCGGTCTTCGCGACCGCCACCTTCGACACCGGCACCAACATCTCCGTCCTCTCCCGCGAAATCGCGGCGAGGTTGGGCCTCCTCCCAGTCGGGCAGCGGAGCAGTCAGACGGCGGGGGGCGTGGTGGCGGCGTCTCTCGACCTCGTCGGCTTCGGCTTGCCGCCGATGTTCGGGTTGACCGAAACCGCGATCCTGGAGGAGCGGCTCCTCGTCGCCGTTCTGCCCGGCCTGCCCGATGACGCCCCGGTCTTGTTCGGCATGGATTTGCTCAACCGGTGCCTTCTCACCATCAATGGCCCCGCCCGGTCCTTCGCCCACGAATTCTGATCCCCCGGCACGGCCGCCCGGCGTGGGGTACAATACCCCTCGTACTTCCCGCGACGACGGAGCCAGCCATGACCGCCGCCGACGACGTTCTCGAACTGACGCCCGCCGCCGACCCCGTTCCGCCGCCAACGCCGCCGCCGCCCGCCCACGCCAAGCCGAAGATCGCCAACGTGCCCGGCCGTTTGGGGACGCCGCCGGTCAACGGCATGCAGGCGGTGTTCGGGCTGCCGTGGAGCCGAAGGCTGTCCAAGGCGGCGCTGCTCATCCCGAAAATTCGCAAGTTCGAAGCCGAGTCCCTCGACCTGGACGCGGAGGCGTTGAAACAGGCCGCCGTCCGGCTGAAGGGCCGCGCGCGGGGCGGCGCGAACCTGGACGCCATGATCCCCCAGGCGTTCGGCCTGGCCTGCGCCGCCATCCGTCGCGTCCACGGGTTCCAGCCGTTCGACGTGCAACTGGCGGCCGGCGTCGTCATGCACTACGGCGGGCTGGTGGAACTGGCGACCGGGGAGGGGAAGACGCTGTGCGCCGTCGCCCCGACGTTCCTCAACGCGCTGCCCGGCAAGGGCGTTCACGTCACCACCGTGAACGACTACCTGGCCCAGCGGGACGCCGAGGAGATGCGGGCGGTGTACGAGACGCTCGGCCTGACCGTCGGCTGCCTGTTCCAGAAGATGGAAGACCCCGTCCGTCAGCAGCAGTACCGGTGCGACATCACCTACGGCACGGCCAGCGAGTTCGGCTTCGACTTCCTCCGCGACCGCATGAAGGTGCGCGGCGGGCAGGCCACCAACGCCCCCTTCTGGACCCCCTTCCTGGGCGGCGGCACCGCCCGCCAAGACCCCCGCGTGCAGCGGGCCGACACCCCGCTCAACTACGCCCTCGTGGACGAGGCCGACAGCATCTTCATCGACGAGGGCCGCACCCCGCTGGTCATCGCCAACCCCACCCGCCCGGCCACCGACGAGGAGCAGGTGGTGTACAAGTGGGCGGATCACGTCGCCCGCCAGTTGGTCCGCGACGTCCACTTCAAGATCGACCTGAAGAAGGAAAAGGTGGAACTGACCGACGCCGGGCGGCAACTGGTGCGGTACTCCAGCCCGCCGACCGGCGAACACGCCCAGGCGATGGACAAGATGATCGAGGCCATCGAGCGGGCCGGGCAGGCGCACCACCGGTTCCGCCGGGACGAGCAGTACATGGTGTCCGACGAGGGGAAGATCGTCATCATCGACGAGAGCACCGGCCGGCCGATGCCCGACCGCCACTGGCGGGACGGCCTGCACCAGGCCGTCGAGGCGAAGGAGGGGGTGCAGGTGACGATGGCGTCCGACCACGCCGCGCAAGTCACGTACATGAACTTCTACAAGCTGTACAAGAAGCTGGGCGGCATGTCGGGGACGCTGATGCCGAACTTCCGCGAACTGCGGAAGGTGTACCGCCGGTGGGTCTCGCGGGTGCCGACGAACCGCCCGGTGAAGCGGAACCAGTACCCGGACCAGGTCTACCCGAACGAGCAGGCCAAATTCGAAGCGGTGGTGCGACAGGTGCGGGAGATGGTGGCCGCCGGCCGCCCGGTCCTCATCGGCACCCGCACCGTGGAGAAGTCCGAGAAGTTATCCGCCATGCTCTCCGCCGTCGGCATCGAACACCTGGTGCTGAACGCCCGCCAGGACAAACGGGAGAACGAGATCGTCGCCGGGGCCGGGCAGATGGGACGGGTGACGGTGGCCACCAACATGGCCGGCCGGGGGACGGACATCAAACTCGGAGTGGGGGTGGCGGAGAACGGCGGCCTGCACGTCATCGGCACCGAGCGGCACGAGGCCGAGCGGATCGACCGCCAGCTCGCCGGCCGCGCCGGGCGGCAGGGCGACCCCGGCTCGGCCCAGTTCTTCCTGTGCCTGGAAGACAACCTGCTGGAAGGGCTGGGAGTGAAGCGGTTCAAGTCCCTCGCCGCCTACGGCCGCGCCGCCGGGTCCGCCTCGTGCAACCGCTTCCGCCCGCTCTTCCGCAAGGCCCAGAAGCGGCTGGAGAAGAAGCACCGCAAGCAGCGGCTCGACCTGATGAACTATGACAAGCAGCGGCAGGAAATGCTGCAAGACCTCGGCGCGGACCCCTATGTGGACTGACCGTCACACCCCGCGGACGGTGACGGGCACGTCGAGGGTCGTGTCGCCCCGCTCGACCGTCAGCGTCACCGTGTCGCCCGGCTTCTTGTTCGCGATCAGCCGCGCGAACTCGGCGTTCCCCGTCACCTCCTCGCCGTCGATCT
>JBBRUO010000226.1:0-8880 GCA_038247725.1 Gemmatales bacterium | reverse complement strand
TACCGACCGGAGCCGAAGTGGCCGTCATCCCGCCCGTGAGTGGGGGGTGAAATGAAAAACGTGTTCGATCAAATCGCCACAATTTTTAACACTCTGATACACGAGCCGACCGACGTTGTCCCAACTGCCGAGAGGGGCACGCAACCCACCTCCCCTCGCTGAGGGGAGGTCGCCGCGCAGCGGCGGGAGGGGAGTCTTGCGATGCCTTGGTGGGGAAGGAATCTCCCCTCCCGGTTGCTTCGCAACCGACCTCCCCTCACCGAGGGGAGGTGGCAGACCGGCCCGCCCCCACAACGGAATGGGACAGGCTCAGCGGGTTCGTGTCTGAGACGTCAGCAGTCCTCCTTCAACAGCCTGTTCAGCTTGTTGGAGGGGAAAGGGCCGCAATGGATGCACTCCCGTTGCTAGAGTGTCTGTTCCGCTCGGCACTTCGGGTGTGTCGCGCTCTTCGTGGTTCAGTCCGCTTCCCTCCAACCTCTGAGCAGCCCTTGGGGAGCGCCCCGGCGGCTGACCTGTACGCGGCGCGGCGGTTCGGCGATACCCTAACCCCATCCCGCCGCGTTCGCCGGCGGTTCACGTCCGGAGGGTTTCGCGCATGTCCCGATGGTTGTTCCCCGTGACCGGTCTCGCCCTGGCCCTGGCCCTGGCCCCGCTGTCCGCCGACGACGCGGCCGACCACGCCAAGGCGAAGGCGGTCGTCGAGAAGGCGATTCTGGCGGCCGGCTGGGAGAAGGACACCACCACCGCCGCGAGGACGTGGAAGGACAAGGGCAAGTTCAGCGGCGGCGGCATGACCAGCGAGTACGCCGGCGAGTGGGCGTTCGCCGGGCCGGACAAGTATCACTTCACCCTCACCATGACCGTGGGCGAGCAGAAGCTGGAGTTCGCCGTCATCGCCAACGGCGACAAGGCGTGGGAGTCCGGCCTCGGCATGAGCCGCGCCGTGGAAGGCGAGAAACTGGACTACGTGAAGGGCGAGGTGTACCAGATGTGGGTGCTGTCGCTGGTGCCGCTGGTGAAGCACGAGAAGTTCCACCTGAAGCCGCTGCCGGAGATCAAGATCGGCGACGCCGCCGCCGTCGGCGTGGAAGTCACCCGCAAAGGGAAGCCGACGGTGAAGTTGTACTTCGACGCCAAGACCGACCTGCTGGTGAAGGCCGCGATGACGGTGAAGAACGAGTTCGACGGGTGGAAGGACGTGGTGGACGAGACGTTCCTGGGCGGGTGGACGGACGCCGGCGGCGGGCGGAAGGCGTTCACCACGATGAAGGTGGTTCGCGGCGGGACGACGATGATCGAGACCGAACTGTCCGAGACGAAAGTGCTGGACAAGATCGACCCCAAACGCTTCGCGATTCCCGACGAGAAGTGACGTGCGCGTGCGGTCGCACCCCGCGCCAGGGCTGTTCAGCGGTTGAAGTTGGGTAAGATGTTGAACCACGAAGGACACGAAGAGCACGAGGAAAACCGTGTGGTCTGCTCGGTTCTTTCACTTCGTGTGCTGTGTGCTCTTCGTGGTTCAGTCCGCTTCTCTTCAATCTCTGAGCAGCCCTGCACCCCGTGCGACTTCCCCTTGACCCGTACTCCGGATCGCCGTATGCCCCCGCCGCCTGAGTCCGGTCACGTCCCCGTGCTGGCCGCCGAAACGCTGCGGCTGCTCGACCCGAAGCCGGGCGAGACGTGGGTGGACGCGACCACCGGCGGCGGCGGACACGCCCGGCTGATCGCCGAGCGGATCGGCCCGACCGGGCGGCTGGTCTGCCTCGACCAAGACCCGACCACGCTGGCCGGGGCGATGGCCCGGCTGGCCGGCTTCCCCGTGACGCCGGTCCACGCCAACTTCGACCAACTGCGGGACGTGCTGGGAAACCTCGGCATTTTGACGGTGGACGGGGTGCTGGCCGACCTCGGCTTCAGTTCCGAACAACTGGACGACCCGGCCCGCGGGCTGAGTTTCCGCGCCGACGGCCCGCTCGACATGCGGCTCGACCCGACCGCCGGGCAGACGGCCGCCGACCTGGTGAACACGCTGAGCGAAGGGGCACTGGCGGACCTGATCTTCGAGTACGGCGAGGAGCGGAAAAGCCGGTGGGTGGCGAAGCGGATCGCCGCCCGCCGAACGGCGAAGCCGTTCGAGACGACGGCCGATCTGGCGGCGGTGGTGCGAGCGAGTGTGCCCCGCAGCGGACACCTCGACCCGGCCACGCGGACGTTCCAGGCGCTGCGGATCGCGGTGAACGACGAACTCGGTGCGCTCGAGCGGCTCCTCGCCACGCTGCCGCTGATCCTGACCGCCGGCGGCCGCGCGGGGGTCATCAGCTTCCACTCGCTGGAAGACCGGCGGGTGAAGCAGGCGTTCAAGGGCGACGGGTGGCAGCCGCGGACGAAAAAGCCGGTGGAAGCGGGCGACGCCGAAGCCGCGCGGAACCCCCGCAGCCGCAGCGCGAAATTGCGAGTGGCGGAACGGAAGTAGGTCCGGCTCGCCGAGCCGGACGACCAACGCCGGGAGACTTCACGGATGAACGAAACGATCACCCCGCCGACCCCGTTCGACGCGGTTCCCGTGGGCGGCCCGGCGGCCGTACTGGACTACCTCCGCCCGGCCCCGCCGCCGCCGCGACCGGCCCCCCGGCAGACGATCCCGCTGCTGCCGATTCCCGAGCCGCCGAAGCCGCCGGCCCGACTGCCGGCGGCCGTCGCGCCGGAAACCCCGCCCGCTCCGCCGCAGAGCCCGCTGACCGGCAGCCCGCCGCCGAAGCCGACGGTGTTCACCGGCCTGCTGTGGGATCTGGTCCGGCCGAACCGGGCGAAGGCGGCCGTCATCGCCGGGGTGACCAGCCTCGCCGTCGGCGCGTTCGGGCTGAACATGCTGTTCCCGAACTTCGGCACCGCCATGCCGGCCGAGCAGACGAAGATCGAGATTCCCGTCGAGGAGCCGCCGAAGCCGCTCGCCGCCGCGCCGACCTCGCCGACCGTTAGCGAGCGGGATGCGAGCAAGCCGGCCCCGGCCCCGGCCCCGGCCCCGGAGCCGAAGCCGCCCGCGCCGCGAGTCGGGGAAGTCGGCCGCGACCAGTCGAAACCGGGCGAGGTGGTCATCCCGTCGGTTCCAGGCGGCCTGCCGCCACAGCCGGGGGCGTTGCCGGTGAAACCGGAAGAGATGCGGTCGCAACCGATCGTGGACCCGAACCTGAAGCGGACGGGTAGCACCACGGAGACGCCGCCGCCGGCTCCTGTGACGCCTCCCCCCACTCCGGTTCTGACCGAACCTGGTGCCACGCCGAAGACGCCGCTGCCGACGCCGAGCGACCTTGGTGGCACGCTGCCGGCCATTCCCACTGGCCCGATGATTCCGGACCTCGGCGGCGGACCGAAACCGCCGGAGTTGAAGCCTCCGCAGCCAGGGGTTGCAGCGCCGCCGAATGGCGTGGCACCGAAGCCGCCCGAGATGACTCCCGCATCGCCGGCGTTGCCACCGGGTGGCGGCGCGCTGAAGACGGTGGAAACCCCGCCCGCACCGCCGGCTGCCGGACTGCCACCACTCCTGCCCGCTGGCAGTGGCGCGACCGCGACGGTGCCGATCAAGACGCCCGACTTGCCACCGGTGGATCGGAACCGGTTCGACGACAAGAAGCCGCCGGAGGTGAAGACGCCCGACTTGCCGGCAGTGGACATGAACCGGTTCGGCGACAAGAAGCCGGCAGACGTGACGCCACCGCTTCCCGCGTTGCCGACGGCTCCTCTGGGTGGTGACGCGGGCACGACGCCGGCTGCCCCCGGTGTGCTGCCGCTGCCTGGGTTGCCGACACTCGACGCGGCGAAACCGCCTCCGTTGCCGACACCGACACCGACTCCCACGCTCAGTGAGGTGAAACCGACTCCGACACCGCCGCCGCTGGAGGTGAAACCGCTACCGCCGGTCGCGCCGCCGCCTGCGCCGCGCGAGCCAATCGTCGGGGCCGGCGGGACCGCTCCCGCCCCCGCGCCGCTCGTGGTGGGGTTGCCGACCGCTACCCCGCCAACCACCCCGCCGACGCCAGTGATCGAGGCGAAGACCGAGTACGACGTGGACCTGTACCGCCCCCACGGCGGCGACACCTACGCGACCGTCAGCAAGGCGTACTACGGCGGGGCGGAGTTCGCCGGGGCGCTCCAGGCGTTCAACCGGAATCAGCCCATCGAGCGCATCGGCGAGGTGCAGGTGCCGCCGGTCCACGTCATCCGCAAGTTCGCCAATCCGCGCGGCGGCGACCCGACCCCGGATCGGTTCACCCCGACCCGCCCGGCCGCCACCGACGACGGCCCCGAGTGGGGCGCGCCCGGCGCGGCCCTCGGCGGACAGACGGTGTACACGCTGTTCAAGGTGCCCCGCGCCGGCATGACCCTGAAAGACGTGGCCAAGGTGTTCTTCGACAGCGAGCGGAGTTGGGCGAAGCTGAATAACTCCCGCAACCCGAAGTTCGACCCCGACGAGGAACTGCCCGTCGGCACCCAACTGCAAGTGCCCACCGGGACCGTGCCGTTCCGGTGAGCCGGGACCGCACGGGGTGGTACGGAACCCGCGCCACCCCCGAGGCGTTTCCGAATGGCCGCCAACAGTCGCCACGGAGACGCCTCGGGAACTGGACTTTGAAACTGACTGCCGCCCTGGTGGTCCCGCGCCGGCGACCGCGACGAGCGAGCACTGTCCGCGCCCGGCGTGAGGGCGGAACGCGACGCCGCGACGGGTTTCCTGGACGACCTCGTCTCCGGAAAACTGACGGCGGTTTCGAAAGAGGAAGCCTTCGACGACCACGATTCCGAAGTCATCCTCGCCACCTGCCCGGACCTGCACCCGCGATTCTCGACGTGCGGCAGTGACCGGCGGCGCGCGGTATACTATCCCGACGCCATTCCCCGTCGAACCGGTGCCGCATGTCCGACCCACGTCACTTCGAAATCGAGATGTCCGGACCCGTCACGGTGATCCACGCCTCGCCGGCCTCGATCGAGTGGCTGAGGAACCTCGTGGACCCGCGGCGGGACCACTCCGGGCAAGTGTTTCACGACGAGTTGACCGCCCTGATGGACGCCGCGCCGGGGCCGGTGGTCCTGGACCTGGGCGGCGCGCCCTTCGTCAACAGTGAGGGCGTCGCGTCGCTCATCCGCATGCACCAGCGGATGCACGCGAAGGGGGTGCGGTTCGGCGTGCGGGGCGGCGGCGAAGTCGTCCGCCTCTTCGAGTTGACGCAACTGGCCAAGCTGTTCCCGTGCGGCGGCGACCTGCCGACCGTCATCACTCAGGTGTCCACGACGGGCGGGTGACGGCTCACCCCTTCTCGTACTCGCTCCGGTAGATCGGCCGGCCCTCGATCCGGAACTTCCGTTCGAAGTTGGTGAGGTAGTCCATGTCGTGTTCCGGCGCGAGCTCCGGCGGCGGGGGCAGCGGGCGGAACGCCGGCACCCCGGCCAGCAACCCCGTCACCATCTCGAAATAGTCTTTCACGTCGGTGACGAACTTCAGCACCCCGCCAGGCACCAGCACCCGCAACACCAGTTCGGCGAACTCCGGGGTGAACAGCAGCCGCTTCTTGTGCCGGGATTTCCACCACGGGTCGGGAAAGTAGACGTGGACGACGGCCACCGACGCCGGGGGGACGAACTCCCGCAGCACCCGCTTGGCGTCGTCGCAGCAGGTCTTCACGTTCGGCAGCGCCCGCCCGGCGACGCGGGTGGCGGCGTACATCTGGTACTTGCGGATGATCTCGACGCCGAAGTAGTTCCGCTCCGGGTGCGCGACGCCCGTGGTGACAAGGAACAACCCCTTGCCGAACCCCACCTCGATCTCGACCGGGTTGTCGTTCCCGAACAGGGTCGGCCAGTGCAATGCCCCAACCACCCCCGGCGGGACGGGGGTCAGGGGTGAAATACCGGATGCGGCTTGGAACACCTCCCCTCGTTGAGGGGAGGTCGGTTGCGGAGCAGCCGGGAGGGGAGATTCTTTTTCCCCGAGCTCGGCGTTGTCTCCCTCTCCCCTCCCGCCGCTTCGCGGCGACCTCCCCTCAACGAGGGGAGGTGGAAAACAAGTCCCCCTCCCCTCGTCCGGTCGAGCGGGGTATTCGCGCGGGAACTCCACCACATACGGCGCGAGTTGCTCTTTCGACAGGCGCTTCGGCTTCCTCATGGTCATCCCTTGTCCATCGGCAGGGGCACCCCGGACACGATCGTCTCGAACGCCCGCTCGCCGCCGACGTAGCCGAGGACGTGGAACTTCATCAGCCGGCGGTCGAGCTTCATCCCGAACCCGACCAGCACCAGCCGCTCGCCGGGGCGGACCATCCGCCGGAACTTCGCCTGCTCGATGGCCCCCAGGCCCATCAACCGCCCCTGGGTGATGTTCTGAGAGGTTCCGTAGTAGCCGCTCAGTTGGGCGGCCGCCTCGCACATCAGCACGCCGGGCATCAGGGGGAAGCTGGGCATGTGCCCGCGCACCCAGAACTCGTCGTGCCGCACGTCCTTGAACCCGGCGATGAACTTCCGCTCGGCGTCCAGGTGGGTGATGGCGGTGAGCATCACCATCTCGAAGCGGTGCGGGTTGGCGGCGCGGATGGCGTCGAGGTCGGCCACCCGCTGGGTCAAGTCGAGGGTCGTCGGGTCGAACGAATAGGGGTCGAGGTCGGCGGGCATCGGGGAAGACTCCAACTACTTCCGGGACGCCGCTCCGACGCGGTGACGGCTGATCCGGACGGTTACGCTAGAACTTCGGCGATTTGCGGCAATTCCGTGAGTAGGACGTCCGGCCGGGTGGCCGCGTCCTTCAGTTGGTCCGGGGTGGCGACCAGGGACGCCTTGTCGCCGGCGAACAGGGCCGTCCGCATCCCGGCCTTCTTCGCCGGGACGATGTCGCGGGCGATACTACTGCCGACGTGCAGGATTTCGCCCGCCGTCACGCCCCGCTTGGCCAGCGCCGTCACGGCCGCGCCGAACAACTCGGCCGACGGCTTCCGGACCCGATGTTCCACCGACAGGACGCGCAGGTCGGCGGGCAGGAACAGGGCCAGATCGAAGGCCGGGTCTTGCGCCCGCAGCCCCCGCAGCAGTTGCGGCGGGGTGAAGCACTGGCCGTCGGCGAGCACCCCCTGCCGGCGGCCGGAGTCGGCGACCAGCCGCAGGGCGTCGGCCGCGCCGGGGTAGCACCCGGTGCCCTGGATGCTGGCGTGGTAGAAGTAGGCGATCTTCCGGACATACTCGCCAATCGGCCCGTAGGTGCTGGCGTCGAAGGTGTAGTCGTTCTTGATCAGTTTGTTGACGATGTCCTCCCACACCTTCTCCGCCGCCACCTCGCCGCCGCCGGTCAGTTTGAGGAGGTCGTAGGCCTTCTTGAACAGCTCCTTCATGTACGCCGACGGCGCGCCGGGCTTGCGGCTCATGGAGTTCCACATCTTGAACTCCTTGATCGTCTTGTCCAGCGCCGCCTCCGTCACGAAGTCGATGGCCGCCTCGTACCGCAACTCGCCGGTGGGGATCGCCAGCAGGGTGCCGTACACGTTCCACAGCACGGCCTTCACCGGCAGCGGGGCGAGGTGCGGCTTGGCCTTGGGCGGGTCCACCTTCGGCATCGCCGGCCACGGCAGCCCGCGGGTGTCGAGGTAGTCCAGGACGTATTGGTCGAGGGTGAGAGCCATGCGCCGGCCGGGGGACGGGGGAAACGACGAGGCGAAAGGCCGCCCGATTAACCTACCGCCAACGCCGAGTCGCCGCAAGACGCCGGGGCGGCGGTCGCTATCATACCTCCATGTCACTCGCCATCCGCGTCAAGAACCTGGTCAAGACGTACCCCGGTCGCCCGCCCGTCGAGGCCGTCAAAGGCCTGGACCTGGAGGTGCCCGCCGGGGAGTGCTTCGGCCTGCTCGGCCCGAACGGGGCCGGCAAGACGACCACCCTGGAAATCATCGAGGGTATCCTCCCGCCCACCTCCGGCGAAGTGGAAGTTCTCGGCCAGACGTGGGACCGCGACGACCGCCAACTCCGCCAGCGGATCGGCATCTCGCTGCAAGAGACCCGCCTCGCCGACAAGCTCACCGTCCGCGAGACGGTCACGCTGTTCCGCTCCTTCTACGCCAAGGGCATCGACCCGGAAAAGGCCATCGGGCTGGTGTCATTGCAAGAGAAGGCGACGGCGTTCCTGGGCAAGCTGTCCGGCGGGCAGAAGCAGCGGGTGGCGGTGGCGTGCGCCCTCGTCGGCGACCCGGACCTGCTGTTTTTGGACGAGCCGACGACCGGCCTCGACCCGCAGTCCCGCCGGCAGTTGTGGGACATCGTGAACGACTTCAAGGCGACCGGCCGGACGGTGCTGCTGACGACACACTACATGGACGAAGCCGAGCGGTTGTGCGACCGCGTGGCCGTCGTGGATCAGGGGACGGTGATCGCCCTGGGGACGCCGGGCGAATTGATCCGCAAGATCGGCGGCGAACACGTCATCGACTTCACCGTGCCGGAGACGACCCCCATCCCGGCCGACGACCTGAAGCGGTTGCCGCACGTCAGCGCGGTGCGGGACGGTGGCGGCGGCAACTACTCGCTGTCGGTGGCCGAACCGCACGTCACCCTCCCGGCGGTGATGAACTGGCTGCGCGACCGCGACGCCGACCTGCTCGGCTTGAGCACCCGCCACACGACGTTGGAAGACGTGTTCGTCACCCTCACCGGCCGCCACCTCCGCGACGGCGATTAGCGCGACCGTGAATCGGCGCGGCGTTCGTCACTCCCAGTCCCACACGACGACTTGCCCCTTCTCGCCGCCGGCGGCCACGGTCAGACCGTCCGGGGCGTATGCAGCCCATTGATCCGCTTCACTCCCTTCAGTTTGATGACGCGCATGGCTTCCCCGTCGGTGTTCTT
>JBBRUO010000225.1:0-8898 GCA_038247725.1 Gemmatales bacterium | reverse complement strand
GGGGGGTTTTTCACGATTGTGTGGGGGGGGGGGCGCCCCCCCCGCCCCCCAATTTGTTTGTGACACCGGGGGGGGGGGGGGCCCCCCCCCCCCCCCCAATTTTTTTCGGGGGGCGGGGGGGTCCCCCCCCCCTCCCAACACACCGGCCCCGCGACCGACAACGAGAGCGAGACATCCATGATCAGCATCGGGCAGGTGATCGGCGGGTACAAGGTCCGCTCCCTCCTCCAGACCGGGCAGACGTCCCAGGTGTTCGAGGTAGCCGAGCCGAACAGCGGCCGGCACTTCGCCATGAAAGTGCTGCTGCCGGAGGTGGCCGGCGTCGCCTCCCACCGGCGGCTGCTGTTCAACGAGGCCGAGATCGGCACCAAGCTGCGGCACGAGAACGTCATCAACATCGTCAAGGTGAACCGCAGCCCGGAGACGCCGCACTTCGTCATGGAGTTCTTCGCCTCCGGCAGCATCCGCAAGCGGCTACAGTCGAGGGACCCGAAAGACAAGGAGTTCCTGCTCCAGTTCGCCAAGCGGATCTTCAAACAGGCGGCGACCGGGCTGGCGTACATGAACGCCAGCGGCTACCTGCACCTGGACGTGAAGCCGGACAACATCCTGGTGAACGCCTCCGGGCAGACGAAGATCATCGACTTCGCCATCAGCAAGCGGATCAAGGTCGGGTTCCTGGCCCGCCTGCTGCGGAAGCGGGGCACCCCGGAGGGGACGGCCAGCTACATGTCCCCGGAGCAGATCCGCGGGCAGCCGCTGGACGCCCGGTCGGACATCTACAGCTTCGCCTGTAGCATGTACGAGGTGGTGTGCGGGCGGCCGCCGTTCCGCGGGAACAGCATCCAGGACCTGCTCCGCAAGCACCTGCTCGAGAAGGCGGCCCCGGCCACCGCGTACAACGCCGACGTGACCGACGACTACTCGGGCCTGCTCGCGAAGATGCTGGCGAAGAAGCGGGAGGACCGCCCGAAGACGTTCCACGAGGTGCTGATGGAGGCGCGGAAGTACCGCTTCCTGAAGTCCGTCACCGAACCCGATGAAGACGACCACGGCGGCATGATGATCTGAAGCGCTGGGTGCATGACCTCACCCCCCGGCCCCCTCTCCATGAATGGAGAGGGGTGTTCAACCCGTGTCCGTGGAACGACAACCGGCGGAACGTACCGAACCACCCAGGAAAACCCGACCCGGAACACGGATGAACGGCAACGTTTCCCTTTTGAGCACCCCCTCTCCATGTCATGGAGAGGGGGCCGGGGGGTGAGGTCTTCCGAGCGCCGCCCGCCACCGACGATCCGAGCATCAACTAGCCGCAATTTTGGAGTCGGACGTGATCCCCGCCCCGCTGCCTTTCGAGACCGACATCCACACGCTGGAGACCACCCTCGCGCGGATGGAGGCGGACGCCGGCGACGCCGAGGACCTGAAGCGGGTGCGGAAGGAACTGGCCGGCGTCAAGAAGGCGCGGTACGCCGACCTGACGGCGTGGGAGACGGTGCTCGTGTCCCGCCACCCGAACCGCCCGCAGACGCTCGACTACATCGACTCGGCGTTCGAGGAATTCGTCGAGTTGCACGGCGACCGCGCGTTCGGCGACGACCGCGCCCTCCGCACCGGGTTCGCCCGCATCGACGGCATCAAGGTGATGCTGGTCGGCCACCAGAAGGGGCGGACGCTGGCCGAGCGGCAGCAGTGCTTCTACGGCTGCACCCACCCGGAAGGGTACCGCAAGGCGCTGGCGAAGATGAAACTGGCGGCCAAGTACCGGCTGCCCGTGGTGTGCCTGATCGACACCCCCGGCGCGTATCCCGGCATCGGGGCCGAGGAGCGGGGGCAATCCCAACTCATCGCCACCAGCATCCTGGAGATGACGGTGCTGCCGACGCCGGTGGTGTGCGTGGTGATCGGCGAGGGCGGGTCCGGTGGGGCGCTGGGCATCGGCGTCGGCGACCGCGTCAGCATGTTGCAGCACGCTTACTACTCGGTGATCAGCCCGGAGGGGTGTGCCGGCATCCTGTGGAAGACCGCCAATGACGAGACGAAGCCCCGCGCGGCCGACGCCCTCCGCCTGACGTCCAAGCACTTGAAGGAGTACGGGGTGGTGGATGACGTGATCCCCGAACCACTCGGCGGCGCGCACCGCAACCCGAAGGAGATGAGTGCCACGCTGCGTGCGTACTTGTCGCGGTCGTTGCGGGAACTGGCGGACCTGCCGATCCCGCAACTGCTCGACGCCCGGTATGCGAAGTTCCGCACCTTGGGCCAGTATGCGGTGTGACTGACGGCGGGGTTGGCATGCCTGTTCCAAGGACGGGAAGAAACTCGTCGTCATGAACCGCCGTGCAGGGCTGTTCAGTGGTTGAAGTTGGGCAGAAGTTCACCGCAGAGGGCACACGAGGAAGAAACCTCTTTCCCGGTGTTTTCTCCGCTCCCTCTCGCGCACTCTGCTGTGAATCCGTCTTCAAATTGAATCTCCGAGTCGTCATGAACGGCCGTGCGATTGGTGTGGGATGTGACGATCCCCAGAAGTGACGCCGAATCGCGCATCGACCCCTTTCGGCTGTCCGGGAAGCCGACGCCATTTCTCATCGCTTTTGCGGTTTCGGTTTCAGTTGACACCAAACGAGGGGTGGGTATGCTCTGGCCCTTGCAGCACACCGGCTCGTGCCGGGTGGCTGCCCGTTCGGCCCCGAACAGGTTGGCCCATGTCTCAGACCGCCCCACGGAAGTCCCGTTTTGAAATCGAGCGGTTGGAAGAGCGGGAGGTGCCCGCCGCCGGTGGGTGGCTGGTCCAGCCGTTCCAGCACGGCCCGGCCGCCGGCCTGCCGTCCGACTGGCGGCAGTGGTCGAACCTGGACGAGGGGCAGCAGGCGTTCACGGTGGATCGTGCCGGCTTCGGGTTGGGCGATCAGGGGCGGTTGGTGTCCGAGGGCGGCAGCGCCACGACGGCCCGCGCGTGGGCGAACACCCCGTTCGCGGCGGACGTGGAGGCGTCGGCGGCGGTCCTCCTCAGCAGCCTGAACCCGGCGCAGGTGTTCGTCCGCGGCCAGAACCCGGCCGGCAACACGCCCACCTACTACGCCGCGTCGGTAGTTCGCGGGGCCGAGTTGCAACTGGTCCGGGTGGTGAACGGCACCGCGTCCGTGCTCGGGTCGGTGAAGTCGGCCGACTGGATCAGTAACCAGTGGGTGACGATCAAGATCCGCGCGGAAGGGGACCAGTTGAAGGCGTTCTTGTATCGGGGTGATACGAACCAGTACCTGAGCGCGGCCGGCGTTTGGACCCGGCAGCCGGTGGCGGCCATCGACCGGGTGGACACGGCGATCCGCGGCGGCGGGGTGGTCGGGGTGGCGCGGCCGGCGGCTGTGGCCGGGCAGGTCTTCGTCGATAGCGTCCGCGTCGGCTCGCCGGGCGAAGGGCCGGACGCCCCCCTCCGCGAGGAGCGGTTCACCGACGGGCACCTGAACGGGGTGCCGCCCGGCTGGAGCCAGTGGGTCGGCGGCGGGCAGTTGCAGACCGGCACCCGCGCCGACGAGACCCTCCGCCTGGACGGGACCAGTACCGCCCAGGCGCGGGTGTGGATGACCCAGCCGGTTTCAACAGATGTACAGGTATCGTCGTCCGTGTATGTGGACAGCCTGGTGCCGGCCGGCGTCTTCGCGCGGGGGTCGAGCGTGAACGGGTCCACCCCGACGTTCTACGCGCTGACGATCAACCGCGGGCTGACGGTCGAACTGACGCGGGTGGTGAACGGTGCCAGCACGTCCCTCGGCCGGATCACGACGAACGGCTGGCAGAGCGGGCTGTGGGTGCAAATGTCGTTGGTGGCGAAGGGGAATCAACTGCGGGTGCAGGTGTACCGTTCGGACGCCGGCCAGTACCTGAGCGACGACGGGTCGTGGGGCCTGACCCCGGCGTGGGCGATCAGCCGCACCGACGACGCCATCCGGAGTGGCGGCTTGGCCGGGCTGTCGCGGGGGACTGGGGCGGCCGGCGAGCTGTCGTTCGACAACTTCCTCGTCACCGCCGCGCCGGCCGATATGAACCGAGCGGGGACTATCCCGACCGAGTCGGACAAATCGTCCACCGTCACTTCGCCGACGGTTCCCCCGCCGCCCCAGCCGGTGGTCACCTCGCCGCCGCCACCCCCGCCGGTGGTCACCTCGCCGCCGCCCGTCGTGACCTCCCCCCCGCCGGTTCCGACTTCACCGCCGCCGGTGACGAATCCGACGACGCCACCGGTGGTGACTTCGCCGACGAACCCCAAGCTGCCAGTCGTCCAGCAGAACATGAGTTGGATCCGGATCGCGCAGCTGGCGTACCACGGCACGCCGATGACCGAATTCGAGAAAAACCTGCTGCGATCCAGCGTCGATCTGGTCATCCCGAACTTGCAGTTCGTGGATCAGATCGACGCGCTGAACGCGAACACGCCGCAGCTCATCTACACGAACATCTCGAACGTGTACCTCAGCTTGCTGACCGACTGGCTGGCCTACGCCGACCGCATGGGGTACGACCGCGAGTCGGCGTTCTACCACGTGAACCAGGCGACGCCGTTCCAGGGGTTGAGCGCGTCGGCGACGACGGTGGACCAATTCTGGGGCGTGTACCGGGGCAGCGACGCGACCGGGTGGACGAACCTGACCCGCGACGCCCGCATCCCGGCGAACGGGACCGCGCTGGCCGCCGCCGGGGAGTCGCTGGCCGTCGGGTACACGGAGAAGTTCCGGGAGATCAACATCGCGCTCAAGACGCCGCCGGCCGGCAACTGGCAGGGCGTGCTGGAGTACGTCCAGGCGGTGGACGCCAACGGCCGCCCGACGCGGTGGGGGTCGATGCCGATCTTGAGCGATTCGACGAACGGTTTCCGCGCCTCTGGGGAGTTCGTCTTCGACCCGCCGAAGGACTGGGTGGCGTCCAGCGTCAACAGCAGCGCCCGATTGTTCTACGTCCGCTTCCGCACGGCCGTCGGCGGCACCGCCCCGGTGGTGTCGTCAATCCTGTCCCACGACTACACCGACTTCGCCAACCAGCGGGGGACCATCCCGGCGTTCGACTATACCGCCGACCGGGACGGCGACGGCTACCTGACCGACGCCGAGTACGCCAGGCGGAAGAGGGGGTTCGACGCCCGCTTCGAGTACGAGAGCCGGCTGACGTTCCCCTATTACGGGCCGAACCGGTTCGCCACCAACCCGGCGGCCCCGGAGTTCCGCGCGTGGGCGGTGGACTACCATCAGCGGGTTCTCGCCTCGCAACCGAAGGTGGACGGCTTCTTCCTGGATAACTCCACCGGCCGGCTGGCCGTGGACCCGGCCGGCCTGGTCGAGCCGCTGGTCAACTACGGCGACCAGTACGGCACCCTGGTGGCCGGGGTGAACGCCGCCCTCGGGTCGAAGTGGATCCTGTCCAACACCGTCGGCGGCGGCACCTCGGTGGACGCCCAGATCGGCGGCGGGGTGTCGTACCTGGAGGAGTTCGCCATCCGCCCGATGTCGGCCAACACCGTCCAGTTCGAGGACATGGCGGCGATGGTCCGGTACCGCCGCCAGTTGTCCGGCGGCACCGGCTACGAAGTGCTGGACAGCCTGCCGACGAACGGGGTGGACGCGGCCGACCCGCGGTTCCTGATGTCCACCCTGACCATGTACTACATGTTCGCCGACCCGACCCTGTCGTTCCTGATGATCAACGGCGGGAACGAGCCGGCGTCGAGCTGGACACGGCACTGGACCGACGCCATCAATTACAACGTCGGCCGGCCGCTGGGGGCGTTCACCACCTTCGCCCAAGGCACCGACCCGACCAACCCCGCCCTGCCGTTCAAGGTGTACCAGCGGACATACGAGAACGCGCTGGTGCTGCACAAGCCGGTGGCCTACACGCGGGGGGTGAACGGCACGATCGCCGACAACACCGCCACCACGCACACCCTGGACGGGACGTATCGCAAGCTGAACGCCGACGGCACCCTCGGCCCGGCGTCCCGCACCGTCACCCTCCGCAACGGCGAAGGGGCGATCCTGGTGAGGGCGTAATTTTTGCGTCCGGCGGGTGGAAGTATCCCCGATGGCCGGGGAAGCACTCTTTTATGACCCGAACTGACCGAGTCGGGAGGCGTGATGCCGACTCGGTCAGTTCGGGGTCATGAAAGAACGGTTGCACTAAGGTTTTCCCCGGCTTTTCCAGCGGGTGACGCTCGCCAATCAGGTGCGACTCACTGGCCTCGTCTTCAACAAGAATCAATCCGTCCCGTGTGCGGTGTTCCCCGTTCCCAGCGCCCGGCAGGTCACCTCGGCGGCGATTCGGGTGAGCAGCTCCGCCTTCTCCGCCTCGCGTTTGCGGAACCAGCCGGTGACGACCAGCACGCTATCCACGCACCGCTCCAGGTTCGCAACAGCCGTGAAGGGGCTGGCGAAGGCCGTGGCGATCCGTTCGGCGGCGAGATCGGCCGACTTCGCGCACGTCGGTTCCGCCACGGCCCCCCGCACGATGCCGCCGTGGATCAGGTACCACCGCCGGCCGCCGTCGGCCCCGACCAGCGGGTAGACGAACGAGTTCGTCGCGCGGGCGGTGCGGAGGAACGTGAGCTTGTCGGCCAGCCACTGCATCGACGCCAGCCGGTCGCGGACGGCCGCCGCCCGCTCGTACTCCTGCGCGACGGCCGCCGTCCGCATCGCGGCGGTGAGCGTCTTCAACACCGTCGCGTTCTTCCCTTCCAAGAACGCCCGCGCCGCTTTCACCCGCGCGGCGTACTCGCCGCTGGTGCAGAACCCGCCGCACGGCCCCAGGCACGTCCCCAACTCGTACCGCAGACACTTCGCCCCACGGTTCGCGTCGAACAGTTCGATCTGCTCGGCGAAGTGCATGGGCACGGTATTCGGACAGTCGCGGAGGCCGAACTCGAGGTTGAACCGCCGCACCGCGTCCCGGCTGTGCGCCCGCCCGACGAACGGGCCGAACGCGGCCAACTCCTTGCCCGTCGGCTCGCGGCTGACGTAAGCGTAGGCGGCCGGCCCGCGGCCGAGGCACAGGTACACGTACCGCTGGCGGCCGGGCTGACCGAGGACGTTGAACCGGGGGCGGAAGCGGCGGATGAGTTCGAGTTCCCGCAGCAGGGCCGCGAACTCGTCGGGCACGTTCTCCCACACCAAACTGTGCGTGTGGCGGATGATCTTCCCGGCCTTCGGGTCGGAACTGTCGCGGAAGTAGCTGAGCAGGCGGCTCCGCAGGCACTTCGCCTTACCGATGTAGACGACGTGCCCCTTCGGGCCGAGCATCCCGTACACGCCGGGGGTGCGGGGCGCGTGGGCGCGAACGGCCTCTTTCAACTTCGCCGCCCCGCGGACCCGGAGGGCGAACCCGGACGGCTCGTCGGTCGGCGCGCGAAACGTACTCGAACCGAACCCGGCGAACCGGGCGTCGGCGTGGCCGAACAGGTCGGGCTGATCCCTGCCGCTGCGTCGCATGACATCAGTATAGCGGACGGAAGGGCGTCACGTCGGCTGCAAACTCGGCACCGGCGGCGGCACGCCGCCGGGGTTCTCCAGTCGGTACGGGCACACCGTCACCACCCCGTCGGCCAGGGTCAGGTAGTGGCACGGTTTCTCGGTCCAACTCCCGCTGTTGTAGTACCACACTGGGCCGGCCGTACTTTCGATGGGTAAGTGGGTGTGCCCGCAACAGACGATATCGCACCCCAACTTGCGGGCGTGTTCGACCGACCCGGCCTCGATCTTCTGGGTGCTGCGGAGGAACGTCTTGCTCCGCCGCTTGGCGAACTTGGCGAACCCGTGCGACTTGTCGATCCGCTGGAGGAAGCGGTAGAAGAGGTCGGCGAAGCGGGTGCTGATGGGGTACTTCTCGATGAACCGGTCGAACTGATGGCCGTGCAGGAATAGCACCTTCTTGCCGCCGCTTTCGACGACGATCTCGTCCACCACCGTCACGCCGAGCAGGTGCGACACCACCTCGGCCGACCCGTCGTGGTTGCCGCACACCCACGTCACCTCCACCTCGTCGGACAGCTTCCGCACCAGCGACAACACCTTCCAGTGGTTCTTCTTCAGCCGGCGGAAGTCGATGGAGTCGAACACGTCGCCGTTGAGGATGAGCCGCTTGGTGAGGGTACGGCCGTCGTGGATCGCTTCGAGGAATTCGACGAGTGACTTGGCCTGGCACACGTCGCTGCCCAGGTGCAGGTCGGAGAGGATCAGCGCGTCGAACGGCGTCACGGCGGCGCTCCGGCGAGTCCGTGGAGTGGGGCGGCAAGTGTATCGGGTCTGGTGTACGATCCGTCAAGTGGAACAGGCTTGGGGCGTGTGAAAATCGGGAGAGCGGGGTACGCAGTCCGAGGCACGAACCACAGAGACACCGAGAAGAGGAAGAGTGATGGAGAATTCTCCTCCCTCGAATCTTCTCGGTGTCTCTGTGGTGAGTCTTCCTTGTTTTCACTTCCCGTCGATCAGTTTCCGCAGTTCCTTGACGTAGCGCGGGACGGCGACCTTGGCGTCCTCCTTGGCTTCGTATTCCAGGGTGACGTAGCCGTGGAAGTTGGCGGCCTTGAGGATGTCCACGAACTTCGCCAGGTCCGCCTCCTCGGTCTTCTTGCCGGTCGGGGTGATCTCGGTCTTCACCTGCGACACCACCCCATACGGGGCGATCTTGGCCACGTCCGCGTAGGGGTCGGCGGTGCGGAAGTTGCCGGTGTCGATGTTCACCCCGACCTGTTTGCTCGTCACCGGCTTGACTAGCGCCAGCAACTGCTCCGGCGTCGCGGTGATGCCGCCGTGGTTCTCCAGCGCGAGCATCACGCCGGCCTTTTCCGCGACCACCGCCAGTTCCTCGATGGCCGCGACCACCCGCTTCTGCGCGGCTTCGAGCGTGTCGCCC
>JBBRUO010000224.1:0-8908 GCA_038247725.1 Gemmatales bacterium | reverse complement strand
GGCTGCGCCCACTCGACCTCGGCGCGGAGGAACGGGCCGCGCGGGTCACTGCGGTCGTCCAGTCAGTCGGCGTACACCAGGCGCGGCAGGTCCGCGCCGGGGTGGTCCACGATGGTGCGAAGGAAGGCGTCGTCGTCGGCGGTCATGGCTGCGATCCCCCGGCGGCGTGGACCAGGATGCCGAACACCTTCGTCAGGTGTTCCGGGATGACGTACCGCATGCGGTCGATGATCAACTCGTCGCCGCGCAGGGTCAGGAATCGCCACCATGCACCGGTCGTGACGCACCCGTGAATCGCGTCGATTTCGTTCCCCGCCCGCTCGTTGAAGATGCGGGCCGCCACCATCTCCGCCCCGCACTGGCCGTACCCGGCCTGGACGTCCTCGTTCTTCACCTCGACGATCACCGCCACCGGCGCGCGGATGACGAGTTGGATCGGCGACCGGGAGATCAGGAAGTCGCACGCCCCGTTCAGTCCCCGGCCCTTGTCCACGCTGAAATCGGCCCCGGAGAACAGGCTGACCCGCCGCCCGGCGTGCTCGCGGACCTCGGCGAGAATGGGCGCGATCATGAACTCGGACTTGGCCTTCTCGGTGCCCATCAGCCCGGCGAGTGGCAGGAGCGTGTGGAGCAGCACCTCGGTCATCGGTTCCCGCAGCGACAACCCCGCCACCGCCGCGTGCAGGTCGTCCACCTCGACCAGTCGGACGTCGAGTTTCGTTTCCAGGTCGGCCGGCGAGAAATCGATGAACGCCATCGGGCACCTCCACGGTTGTCGCGTCGGGTATGTTTAAGGTACTTCTCCCACCGGCCCAATACGAGGTGCGTCGCCGTGTCGTCCTTCACCCCGATGGAACTGATGATCTGCGCCGCCGCCCGGCAGTTGGAAGACGGCACCACCGTGGCCGTCGGAACCGGCCTGCCGTGCGCCGCCGCCATGCTCGCGCAGAAGACCCACGCGCCGAACCTGATCGTCTGCTTCGAGGCCGGCGGCATCGCCCCGCGACTGCCCACCATGCCCGTCAGCGTCGGCGACAGCACCACCTTTCACCAGGCGCTGATGGCGACGAGCATGGCGGATGTCATGCAGTTCTGCCAGCGGGGGATGATCGACGCGACGTTCCTGAGCGGTGCCCAGATCGACCCGTTCGGCAACCTGAACTCGACCCTCCTCGGCGGTACTTACGAGAAGCCGAAGGTGCGGCTGCCCGGCAGCGGCGGGGCGAACGACCTCGCGTCGTTCTGCTGGAAGACGTTCATCGTCATGAAGCACGACGCCAAGAAGTTCGTGCCGAAGCTGGACTTCCTCACGACGCCGGGGTTCCTGAGCGGTCCCGGTGCCCGTGAGGCGGCCGGGCTGCCGGCGAACACCGGGCCGCACCGCGTCATCAGCGACCTGGCCGTTCTCGACTTCGACGAGGCGACGAAGCGGATGCGGGTGCGGTCGTTACACCCCGGCCACACGCTCGACGAGGTGCGGGCGGCGACCGGGTTCGAGTTGCTCGTTCACCCGGACTTGACCGCGACTCCGACGCCGACGGATATCGAGTTGCACCTGTTGCGGCACGAAGTCGATCCCGGCCGATTCCTGCTCGGCCGGGCCGGGTGACGGGTCACACCGCGATCTGGGATTCGTCCTCGTCGTCGTCGTCCCAGTCCCGGATGGTGGACGGGAACAGGTAGCAGAGCAGGATGCCGAGCATGTACAGGCCGAACAGCGGGATGAGCAGGTACAGCATCGTCACCGCGTCCGGCGTCGGGGTGATGAGCGCCGATGTCCCGGCCAGGATGATGAGGGCGTACCGCCACTTCGACCAGTAGTCCTTGTACGTGAACATGCCGATCCGCGACAGCACGAACATGACCAGCGGCGTCTGGAACGAGACGCCGAACACCAGCGGCAGCACGATGGCGAACCCGAGCCACTCGTTCAGCCGCAGGTCGGGGTCGAGGTCGAGGAAGTTGTTGAACCCGAGCAGCGCCTTCACCGCCCCCGGCAAGACGATGAACTGGCACAGGGCGATGCCGGTCAGGAACAGGAACACGCTGAACGGCAGGTAGTTGTGGACGTACTTCTTCTCGTGCGGGTACAGGCCGGCGGCGATGAACGACCAGAACTGGTAGAAGATGATCGGGCTGGCGATGATGACGCCGCACAACAGGGACACCTTGAAGTACACCATGAACGCCTCGGTGGCGCTCTGCGTTTTCATGAACTGCCGGATCTCCAGCAGCGTCTCCCCCTTGTTGTTGAGATAGTGGAGGCGGGCCGGCACCACGTTCAGCGTCATCGACACCTGGGCGGGGGCGTCGCCCTTCGGCGTCAGCCCGTACCGCTCGCCGAGCGCGCGGTCCAGTTCGGTCCCGGCCACCGTGACGGGCATCTCCACCGGCGCGCCCCGGAGCGCGACCCACTCCTCGATGGTCAGGTCGGTGGAGTCGCCGTCGTACTTCTGGAGCTTCGCGCGGAATTCGGCGATCTGGTCCGGCGTGTACGTCTTCGCCGCCGCTTCGGCCTCCAGCAGGCGGTCGATGGCCCGCTCGGTGCGGCGGTAATAGAAGGCCCGCATCTGCGCCTCGGCCGGGGCGACGATAATTTTCAGCATCGGCCGGCCGACGCCGAAGTTGTCGTACCCCAGACTCTCGCCGATGCCGTCGAGGGCGAAGCCGAGGAGCAGGCAGACGCCGAGAGCCTTGATGGCGCGGATGAGCCGCACCCGCAGCTCGTCGATGTGGTCGCCGAAGGACATCCGCGACCGGTCGAAGATGTCGTCCGGGTATTCGTACTGGGAACGGGGCACGGGAACGTCTCCGCGGTCGGTGTGCGGCGGCGCAACCCCCACGGCGAAGGTGTCCGGTCGGGTGGCTTTCGGGTGAAGAGGGTATGGTAGGGATCGGCCGCCGGGCGGTCAGTACTTGGCCAAGTCTCCGGCCGTGCGGCCGACGCCGGCGACGATCTTCGCCGCCCCGTCCACCATCATCTTCAGCTCGCTGCTGACGGCGAGGAACCGCCACCCCTCGGCGATTTTGGCCGTCGCCTCTTCGGCCGAAAACGTGTGGATGCCGGCCGGGATGCCGAGCCGCCGGCACCCCGCGAGGATGTCCCGCAGCGCCTGTTGGAATTCGTCCGCCGACGGCGGCTTGCCGTCGGGGGACCTCATGCTGGCGGCCAGGTCGTTCGGCCCGACGAACACCGCGTCCACCCCCGGCACGCCGAACACCGCGTCGAACCTCCGCACCGCGTCGATGTGCTCGCACTGCAACACCACCAGCACCTCGTCGTTCGCCTTGGCGTAGTAGTCGCTCGGCGTCGCGCCCCAGTTCAGCGCGTGGACCGAACCGCCGACCGAGCGCGTGCCCGCCGGCGGGTACAGGCACGCCGACACCGCCTCCGCCGCTTCCGCCGGGGTGTTCACCATCGGCACCACGACCCCGTGCCCGCCGTTGTCCAGCACCCGCTTGATGTGGTCGTGGCGGTTGCTCGGCACCCGCGCCAGCGCGACGCACCCGGCGTCGGCGATGCTGCCCAGGATGTGCGTGGTCGTCTCGACGTTGGCCAAACTGTGTTCGACATCCACCGTCAGGTAATCGAACCCGGAGCGGGCGAGGAAGCGGGCGGCGGTGATGCTGGCCAGCGACAGCCAAGTGCCGACGACCGGCTGACCGGCACGGAGGAGTTGCTTGACGCGGTTCGGGCGCATGATGGTGTGATGGTGTCGGGGGGTGAGAGTTCGTGGTCCGCCGTCACCTCTTCTTACCAAGTCGCTCCGGGGCGAAGTCGGCGTCGGTCAGGTTCGCCGGCCGGCGGAAGTTCGTGAAGGCGTAGTACTCCACTTCCTTGCCGCCTTCGAGGGCGGTGATGAGGACCGGCAGGGCGTGCGCGGCGGACTTCGGGTCGGCGTCGAAGAAGTAACTGCGGGAACCGCCCTTCGGGAACAGCGGGTCGTCGCCGGGCAGCAGTTTCACTTCGATCCCGACGAGCGGCACCGGCATGTCCCGCCGCGTGACCGGGCCGAGGAACCGGATGGTCTCGGCCGGCCGTTTGCCCGCGTCGGCCTGATCCAGCAGGTTCGTCAACACCCCGATGGGGCGACCCAGCCCGGCTTCGGTGATGCGGGTGCGGCTGCGGGAGGTCACCAGTGGGCTGTCCGGGTCGAGTTCCATCTTCCGCCCAGACAGCAAATCCCCTTTCCCCGTCACGACGGTCATCTTGCCGCCGTTTCGCCCCTTGACGTACAGCGCTTCACGCCCCGTCCCGTTCTCCCCGACCACCTTGAAGTGAACGCTGAACGGCTCCTTGCGGAAGGCGTATTCGGCCTCCTCCTGCGGCTGCAATTTGCCGCCGATGGCGTCCCGCTTGACCAGCTTGCAGGTGTAGTCCGGAGTGTCAGCGTACACCTTCGCCGCCGCCGTCACCACCTTCCGGGCCTCGGCGAGAGCCGTGGCCGGCTTTGCGGCGGGCGGTGCGACGGTCGGCGGTTGGTCGGGCACCACCGGCGCGGGCGTGGGCATCGGGGGCGGCTTCGGCGGGTCTTTCTTCTCGTCCTTCTTCGGCTCCAACGCGGGCGGCAGGATCGGCGGCAGGTTTCGTGTCTCGCGGCGTTCGCGGAGCCGCTGAAGCAGACCCTTGCGGTCGTCGTCCGCCGACGCGAGGGTGATGTCGTCCAACGGATCGGCGTCCGGTTCCGGGCGGGACGCCGACCCCGGCATCCGCGGCAGCGGTGGCACCGATCCGGCCATCAGGTCCGAGCGGGGCGGTTGCACCGCGCCGCCGGGCGGGGCGGGTGGTTGGAGGGTCACCGGCGGTTCCTTCCGGCCCGACGCGAACGCCCGGCCGGGCGGGTCGCTGACGACGGCAGTGTCTTTTTTCGGCACCCGGTCACGGACACAGGCGGCACCGGTCATCGCCAGCACGGCCGCGGCGGCGAGCCAGATTCTCACGACGGCGAAGTGCATCGGCCGACCTCCAAACATCGGGGGACGAGGGTGCGGCACCCGGCCGGACGGCGAACTATAACGACGCGGCGAGGGCGAAACAATCCGACTTCGGCGGGGGAAGCCGGGCGGTTCAGGGGGCGTCGGCGGGTGACGACGGTTGCGGGGCCGGTTCGGCGGGTTTCGCCTCCGGGTCCGGTTCGTAGGGCTTCCAGGTGTTGCAGAGCGGCCACGTCTTCTGCACTTCGGTCAGGCAGGACTCCGGGTCGGGCAGTGTTTGTAAGTGGAAGACTGGCGGTTCCGCTGTGGTTCGCGGCGTCGCGGTCGGTTGGGGGAGGCGATGTTTCTTCGGCATTTCTACACCCCTTTGACCAGGAATCGGTGACGGGTGAGTGACTGTGACCCGTGTCAAGCCATTTCGGGCTGCCAACGCCGATTGTCTCGGAGGACGGCATTGGCGATCACCCACCGCTTCCGGGCCACCGCGATGATGACCACCGTGCCCGCCGTCCCCGCCGCCGCCAATCGGTCGGCGAACACCTTCCGCGTCGCGTTGTTCGTCCGCGCCGACAGGGCCGCCATGTGCAACACCCGTCGGACCTCCGACCGCCCCCCCTGCACCCGCCGGTGGCCCCGCTGCCGGCCACTGTCCCGGTTCATCGGGGCCACCCCCACCAGCGACGCGATCTCCTCCCGGCTCCGCGTGCCCAACTCCGGCAGGTCGGCCAGCAGCGTCTGGCTCAGCACCTCGCCGACGCCCGGAATGGACTCCAGCAACTCCGCCTTCGCTTGCCACGTCGGGCTGGCGTCCACGGCCGCGTCCCGCTCCTTCTCCCCCCGGTCCAACTCCCGCTTCAACACCCGCTCCGTCGCGTGCAGGCTGCGGAGGACGTATCGGTCGGTGGCCGCGTTCACCCGGTGGCCGGTGGCCGTCCGCGGCTCGATCGGATCGCGGCGGAGACCGATTCGCGCTTGCGAATGCCGGGTCGCGGCGTCCGGCCGCGGGCGGGCCAGCGGCCGCGCCTCCTCCGCGAACTCGGCCAACACGGCGGCGTCCACCGCGTCCGTCTTGGCCAACCGGCCGAGGGTTTCGGCGAACTCGCGGACGCGGGCCGGGTGGAGCACCGCCACCGGCAGGGCGGCGACGGCCGGAGCCGCCCTCCCGGTGGCCGCTCGTACCCGCCGGTCGCCTCGAGGACGAGCAGGGTGGGGGCGAGCGGGGTGAGGAACATCACCAACTGGCGGTGGCCGGCGTCGGTGTTGGCGAACCGGCGGGCGGTGCCGGTGGGCCGCACATGGACGTCCAAGTGGCCCTTCGACACATCGATGCCGACGAAGCATTCGGTCGCGGTCATGACATCCCCGTGAGAGTACCGCCGTTGCGATCCCAGCCTGGCAATGCGGGGCGGACCCCGTGTGACTGTTCGGGCTTCGCGGCGGACCAAGCGGAGGAGGGTCTCACTCACGCACGGCATCGGGTGCCAGAGGGGGAACGAACTCACCCACCGCGGTACCATTCGCCAGGGTAGTCAAAGAGAAAACCGCTGGCGAAAGAAACATACCAGAGGGTCGCGGTCGCGAAACCGAACCGTCCATCCCAGTCGGCCATCGCCGAGGGGTCGCGGTGCACCACGCGGGCCGCTTCCGACCGATCGGGGCCGAGAAATACCTGGGGCGGTGGTGGGTGGCGTTCATCTGGGAACAGTCCGACAGACACCCGCCACGAGGATCGGTGCATGAACCGCCGCGCGTTCCTCTCGCTGTCCGCGTTCACCCCTCTCGCCCCCCTGTTGCCGGCCTACGCCGCCCCCGGCCGCGCCACCGGGCGCGAACTGAAGGCCGATCTCGTGATCGTCGGGGGCGGCACGGGCGGGGTCGCGTGTGCCCTCGCGGCCGTGCGGAACGGGCAGACGGTGATCCTCACCGAGCAGTACGACTGGATCGGCGGGCAACTCACGTCGCAAGCGGTCCCGCCGGACGAGCACCCGTGGATCGAGGACCGCGGCAGCACGAAAACCTACCGCACGTTCCGCACCAAGGTCCGCGACTACTACAAGCGGAACTCCGCCCTCACCGAAGCCGCCGCGAAGAACCCGCTGCTCAACCCCGGCAACGGCAGCGTGTCGAAGCTGTGCCACGAGCCGCGGGTGGCCCTCGCGGTGTTGCTGGAGATGCTCGCCCCGCACATCACCGCCGGCCGCGTGAGGCTGATCCAGCCGTTCTTCCCGGCGGCCGTTTCGACCGACCGCGACACGGTCACCGCCGTCTACGGGACCGACCGCCTCAACAACATCACGCTGCTGGCCCCGTACTTCGTGGACGCGACCGAAATCGGCGAGTTGCTCCCCTGGGCGAAGGTCGAACACGCGACCGGTGCCGAGGCCGAGCGGGACACGAAGGAGCCGAACGCCCCGACGGGGCCGCAGCCGGACAACTACCAGGCGTTCACCGTGTGCTTCGCGATGGACTACCAGCCGGACGCGGACAACACCATCGAGGAGCCGCCACATTACAAGCGGTGGCGGGACTACACCCCGAAACTGGCTCCCGCGTTGCCGGGCAAACTGCTCTCGTGGGAGATGGCCGACCCGAAGACGCTGAAGGCGCGTGCGGTCGGCTTCGACCCGACCGGCGCGGCGACGAAGGGGCTGAACCTGTGGACGTACCGCCGCATCGTCGCGAAGGACAACCTGACCGACGGCACCGGCGACGTGTGCCTCGTGAACTGGCCGCAGAACGACTACTGGCTCGGCAACCTGTTCGGCAACGGCCGCCCGGGGCACTGGAACCACCTCGACGGGCGGCACCTGAGCCGCTGCCTCCTGTTCTGGATGCAGACGGAGGCCCCGCACCCCGGTGGCAAGAAGGCCGGCTGGAAGGGGCTGCGGTTACGCGGCGACGTGTGCGGCACCGAGGACGGCGACGGCCTCGCGATGGCGCCGTACGTCCGCGAGAGTCGGCGCATCACGTCGCTGTTCACCGTGACCGAGAACCACGTCGGCGTCCAAGCCCGCGCGAAACGGCTCGGCAAGAAGCCGGGCGAGTTCACCGCGGAGACGTTCGCCGACAGCGTCGGCACCGGGAGCTACCGCATCGACCTGCACCCGTCGAGCGGCGGGAACAACTCCATCGACGTGAGTTCGCTGCCGTTCCAGATTCCGCTCGGCGCGCTGATCCCGGAGCGGGTCGAGAACCTGCTGCCCGCGTGCAAGAACATCGGCACCACGCACATCACCAACGGCTGTTACCGGCTGCACCCGGTGGAGTGGAGCATCGGCGAGGCGGTGGGCGAGTTGGTCGCCTTCTGCCTGGCGAAGAAGCGCGTCCCGCGTCAGGTCCGCCAAGACGCGAAACTGCTGGCGGCCTTCCAGGCGCAACTGACGAAAGCCGGCAGCGACTTGGATTGGCCGGAGGACATCGCGAAGACCGTGCGGTAACGGATCGGAGCGGAAACAACTGTCGTCGTCATTCATTGGGGTACGGCGCGGTCGTTCCACTTGGGCAGCAGGTCGTCGAGCGGTCAGGCGAGAACGCGGTCCAGACGACCTCCGCCGCGTCGGGGTCGCCGGCCGTGCGGACCTCCCGCACCGCGTTCCGGTTGCGTTCGAGTTGCGGGCCGGCGGCGATCTTTTTTTTCGACCGCCGCCGGGTCGCCGGACCCGGCCGGCGGCGGGGTCGTCGGGCAGGCGGTCGAGTTCGGCGGCGGCGCGTTCGATGGTGCGGGTGGAGCAGCCGAGGACGGTGGCAACGTCGGCGACGCCGCCGCATCCCAGTTTCCCGGCCTCGACGGCGGCGGACCGCCGGCGGTCCTTTTCGGACAGGCTTTGGAAGAAGCCCCGCATCCGCTCTTCGATGTCCGTCGGGTACTGGGCCGTGAAGTGGAACGCCATCCGTGGCCTCCGAATCGGTGGTCCGCGTGGGCCGAACCGACGGCCACGCCTCGGCTACGCTACCAGAACCGACCGCATGGGGC
>JBBRUO010000223.1:0-8945 GCA_038247725.1 Gemmatales bacterium | reverse complement strand
GTGAACTCGCCGCGAAGAGGGTAATTGTCTTCGCGGCGAGTTCACGAGCCGCGCCATCCGCCTCAACTCTTCACGAACTTGCCGACGGTGTCGAGGAACTCCTGGTTGCTGGCCGCTTTCGTGAGTTGCTTGATGAGGCCTTCCATCGCCTCTTCGGGGCGGCGCATCTGCAACAGGCTGCGTCGGAGCAGCGTGATCCGCTCCAACTCGTCGGCGGGGAGGATGCGCTCCTCCTTCCGCGTGCCGGACTTCAGCAGGTCGATGGCCGGCCACACCCGCTTCTCGGCCAGCGACCGGTCCAGCACCAGTTCCATGTTCCCGGTGCCCTTGAACTCCTGGAAGATCACCTCGTCCATGCGGCTGCCCGTGTCGATGAGACAGGTCCCCAGCACCGTCAGGGTGCCGCCTTCCTCGAAGGCACGGGCCGCGCCGAAGAGCCGCTTGGGCACTTCCAGCGCCCGGCTGTCCACCCCGCCGCTCATGGTCCGCCCGCTGCCGGCGTGCTTGTTGTACGCCCGCGCCAGGCGGGTCAGGCTGTCCATCAGGATCAGCACGTCACGGCCCTGTTCGGCCAACCGGCGGGCGCGCTCGACCACCAGTTCCGAAATGCGGATGTGCGCGCCGGAGTCCATGTCGCTACTGGACGACACGACTTCGCCACGAACGCCGCGGCGCATCTCGGTCACTTCCTCCGGCCGCTCGTCCACGAGCAGAACGATCAGGTAGCAGTCCGGGTAGTTCTGGGCGACGGCGGCGGCGATGTGCTGGAGGAGAACAGTCTTACCCGACCGGGGCGGAGCGACGATCAGCCCCCGCTGGCCGAAGCCGATGGGGGTGAACATGTCCATGACGCGGGTGGTCAGCGGTTCCGCCCCGGTTTCCAGGCGGATCATCCGCGTCGGGTCGGTGGCGGTCAGTTCCTCCCACGCCCGTGGTCGGAACTCGGCCGGCGGACTCCCCTCGATACTCGTCACGTCGAGCAACCGCATCCCCTGCTGCCCGCGCGGGGCCGGGGCGACCGGCCCGCCGAGTCGCAGACCGGGCCGCAGTTTGTACTTGCGGATGAGGTCGCTGCCGACGTAGGGGTCGGTCGGGCGAATGAGGTAGTTTCGGGCCGGGTCGCGGAGGAAGCCGAACCCTTTCGGGCTGAGTTCCAGCACGCCGGACGGGGGAGCGGTGGTTTCTGCCATGAGTAATCGCGTGGAAGCCCGCACGAGCGGGAAGCGGACGGAGGACACCGGCTGACGAATATGTTACACCCGAACCGCCGGCCGATACAGGGGGAAAGCGGCCGGGCGGGCGGGCGGTGAGGGTGAGCGTCACGAAAGTCGGTGGCTTTTTCGCGTCGGCCAGGCGATGATGGGCGCTTGACCGAAATCCCTCCGGAAGGAGTCCACTCATGGCCCGTCGCAGCGCAATCAGGACTTGCAGGACCGCTGTCGAGTGAAGGGCAGGTCACCGATGGCCGCGCGGGCGGCGTCGTGGAGGTGCGAAACATCGTCCAATTCGAGCCCGTCTCGAAGGGTGATGGTGGCGGAATTGGCACTTTCAGCGAGTCAGACAACCGGTTCGTTCATGACAGAGGATTCGGGTTTCGGGCAGGTCGTGGTACGGCAATAGTCGAGTCCCTTTGGACGGATTTGCCAGTTCGTGACCGTCACCGTGGGACGACCGCGCGCGGCGTCCGAGTCACGCCGACAAGCGGCGGGCGTGGAAGCGGGAAATCCTCGGGGAAGAGATTCTCGTCGCTTTGCGGAGCGGGGCCGACGAACGCGAAATGCACGCCACCGTTGAACGGATACTGGACCTCGTCGCCTGAACGCGAAGGACTTCACGGAAAGTGCAGTTGAAACCTATCGCCCCGATCATCCAGGCCCGTTGTCTGAACTGTCACCGGGACGGGCAAGTTGCCCCGTTCGCTCTGGCCAACTTTGAGCAAACCGCCAAGCGCGCCAAACAGATCGTCCGGGTGACGCAGGACCGCATCATGCCGCCGTGGATTCCTTCTCCCGGCCACGACAAGTTCGTGGGCGAGCGCCGGCTGACGGATCGGGAACTCGAACTCCTCAAGACGTGGGCCGAGTCGGGACGAGCGCGGGGGGACGATGCCGATCTGCCCACCCCGCCGAAGTTCGCCGAGGGCTGGCGGCTGGGCAAACCCGACCTGATCGTGAAGATGACCGCGCCTTTCACCGTTCCCGCCGATGGCCCTGATCTGCTCCAGAACTTCGTCATCCCGCTGGACATTCCCGAGGACAAGTTGGTGGCGGCGGTCGAGTTCCACCCCGGCAACAAGCGGGTCGATCATCACGCCGTTCTATTCCTCGACGACGGCGGCACGGCCCGCAAGCTCGACAAGGCCACGCCGGAACCGGGCTACGCCAACTTCGGCGGGCCGGGCTTCCTGCCGTCCGGTGCTTTGGGCGGCTGGTCGGTCGGCAACACCCCCCGGCCGCTGCCGAACGGCATGGGCCGCTACCTCAAGAAAGGCTCCGACCTCGTGGTGCAGATGCACTACCACCCGACCGGCAAGAAGGAAGTCGATCAGTCCGAGATCGGGCTGGACTTCGTGAAGAAGCCGGTGGCCGAATCGCTCCAGGAGAAGGCCCAGCTGGTCGGGAGCATCTGGATGGCGAACTACGAGATGGACATTCCGGCGGGGGAGAAGAACTACAAGCGGTCCACGTCCTACACGCTGCCGAAGGAAGTCATCCTGGTCGGCGTCGTGCCGCACATGCACCTGCTCGGCAAGTCGATGACGGTGACGGCGACCTTGCCCGACCAGACGGTCAAGACGCTGATCGGCATCAAGAACTGGAACTACAACTGGCAGGACGAGTATTACTACGAGCGGCCCTTCAAGTTGCCTGCCGGGACTCGCCTCGACGTGGAGGCCGTCTTCGACAACTCCGCCGACAACCATCGAATCCGAGTTCACCGCCGAAGCGAGTGACGTCGGGCGACGGCACCAAAGACGAGATGCTGTTCTGCTTCTTCCTGCTGTCCGCCGAGAGGACGGAGGACCTGATCCACGTCATCTTCGACAACCTCAAGCACGACACCAAGCAGCCTCGCAAGCCGGTGGAGAAGTGACCGTGACGACCCTGCCAGCGGTGCGACCGCCGACGAACGACACGGAAGAACGACTGCTCGACGCCGCCCTGACGGTATTCGCCGAGAAGGGCTACGAGACGGCGAGTGTGCGGGAGATCATCGAGGCGACCGGCGTGACCCGCCCGGTGCTCTATTATTAATGTTCGAGTAAGGAAGAGCTGTTCAAGCGGCTGGTCCACTGGAAGCACGACGAGGCGTACCGGGAACTCGGTAGGATCGTGAGCGAAACCCAAGGATGTGCGCATCGGCTGCGAGCGATGATTCGAGACTCCTTCACCGTTTGTGCCGCCGACCCACGGGTGCCCCGGCTGATGTTCGCGTCGCCGGCGGATTTGCCCCACGCCAGTGGTCGGCCGGCGAACGCACCTTCCCGCGACCACTGTACCGGCGTACCATGCGCGTGTGATCGCCCCACTGGACCACCGGCCATGCTCCGCCAACTGAGCGTCCAGAATCTCGCCCTCATCGAAGATGTCCGCGTCGAACTGTCCCCCGGCTTCTGCGCCTGGACCGGCGAGACTGGGGCCGGCAAGTCGCTGCTGCTCGGGGCCATCGGCCTGCTTCTCGGCGAGCGGGGGTCCGCCGACCTCATCCGCGCCGGACAGGAGGAACTCCGCGTCGTCGGCCGGTTCGACCTCACCCGCCCGGAACAGAAGACCGCGGCCGAGGAAATCCTCCAGACGCCGGTGCCGGACGACGAACTGATCCTCTCCCGGCGGCTCACCCGCTCCGGCCGCAGTTCGGCCCTGGTGAACGAAACCCCCGTCGCCGTGGGCACCCTCCGCAAACTCGGCGAGATGCTCGTCGATGTCCACGGTCAACGGGACAGTTACTCCCTCCTCCAGCCGGCGTACCAACTGGAACTACTCGACGCCTTCGGCAAACTGACCGAGCAGCGGGCCAAATACGTCGCCGCCGCCGAGCAGGTCCGCGAGTGCCGCCGGCAGTTTCACGAGCTGACCACCAACCGCCAGAACCGCCAGCGCGAGTTGACCTTGATCCGCTTCGAGCGGGACGAGTTGGTGGAAGCGGCGCTGGTCGAGGGCGAACTGGACGCCATTCAAAAGGAGCGGGAGCGGCTGCTCAACGCCCAGGAACTGGCCGGGTTCAACGCCGGGGTCGCGGCTCAACTGTCGGACGACGAGGGGTGCGTGGCCGAGCGGTTGGGCAAGCTCATCCGGCAGGCGCACCAGTGGGGGCGGTTCGACCCGCGGATCGAGGCGGTGGCGAACCGCCTGGACCTGCTCCGCCCGGAGGTCCAAGACATCGCCGAGACGTGCCGGGACCTGTCCGAGGCGTTCGAGGCCGACCCGGAACGGCTGGACGAGATCGAGCGGCGGATTCAACAGTTGAAGAAATTGGAAGCGAAATACGTCAAGACGATATCCGACCTCATTGTGTACCGAGATTCACTTAGCGCGAAGGAGGCGGAACTTCAACGTCAAGAAGATGACCTCGGCGGCATTAGCAGCCGACTGAACAAGGCGTTCTCCGAGATGAAATCCGCGGCGGCGGTGCTGAGCAAGGGGCGGGTGAAGGTGGCGAAGAAACTGGCGGCCGAGGCGCAGAAGCACCTCGTGGACCTGCAGATGCCCAACGCCAAACTGGAGGCCGTGCTGGAACCCGTCCCGCTGGGGGACGACCCGACGGCGGGCGAGGTGCCGCCGGCCGGGGCGGACCACCTGGAACTGATGCTGACGGCCAACCCCGGCGAGCCGGCCCGCCCGCTCCGCAAGGTGGCCAGCGGCGGGGAGATGTCGCGGACCATGCTGGCCCTGAAGACGGTGCTGGCCGCCCACGACCCGGTTCGCACGCTGGTGGTGTTCGACGAGATCGACGCCAACGTCGGCGGGCGGCTCGGCGACGTGCTGGGCCAGAAGCTGGCGGCGCTGGGTGACTCCCATCAGGTGCTGTGCGTGACGCACCTGCCGCAGGTGGCCAGCTACGCCGCCCGCCAGTGGACCATCCGCAAATCGACGACCGGTAAGCGGACCAGCACGACGATCACCGAACTGACGACGAGGCCGGCTCGGGTGGAGGAACTGGCGATGATGCTCCGCGGCGAGGCCCGCACCGAGACGACGACGAAGGAAGCCGCCGAAATGCTCAAGGCGAGCCAAAGGTAGCCTTCGGATAGGGTGGCCGACTCTCGCCGAGAGTCGGCCTTTCTGGCGAAGAGTCGCTCTCGGCAAGAGCGACCCACCCTGAAGGAACCTTCACCCCAACTCCGGCACCGCCGACGCCTGGAAGTCGGTCACTTCGATCTCGACCGACTTGTACCCGTTCCATTCGTTGATTTTCGGGGTGAAGACGAGGCAGCAGTCGCCGCCAGCGGCCATCAGGTCGTCGAGCCGGTCGCCCATGCCCCACGCCACCGCGCGGATCTTCGTCCCGCCTTGCGTCACCCGGAAGGACAGGTGCCGCTCGCCCTGGCCGATCCGCCGGGGCGTGCCTTCGATCTTTAACCCGCTGGCCAGGAACCGGGGTTTCGAGTTCTCCATGCCGTATGGCTCCAATTTGTCCAGATCCTTCATGAGCGCGAAGTTTAACGACGCCAGCGGCACCTCGGCGTCGAGTTTCAGCACCGGGGGCGGGGGGCCGCCGGGGAACACCTCCCGCGCGGCGGCGCAAAACAGTTCCCGCAACTCGTCCAACTTCGACGGCCGCACCTTGAACCCGGCCGCCGCCGCGTGTCCGCCGTGCCCTTCCAACACCGCATCGCACTGCATCAGCGCCTTGTGCAACTCGAAGCCGGCCACCGAGCGGCCCGACCCGCCGGACAGTTCGTCGTTCTCCTTCAGAGCGGCCACCAGCACCGGCCGGCCGAAATGTTCCGCCAGTCGGCCGGCCACGATGCCGACGACGCCGGGGTGCCACTCGACTTGGCCCAACACGATCGCGGGCGCGTCGGCGTAGCCGAGGTCTTCGACCATCTGCTTGGCGGCGGCGGTCAGGTTCCGCTCGATGGTCTGCCGCTTGGCGTTCTGGTCTTCGAGGAACTCGGCCGCCTCGCGGGCCTTGACCGGGCTGTTCGTGGTCAGCAGTTCCACCACCAATCGGGCACACCCGAGTCGGCCGGCGGCGTTGATCCGCGGGCCGATGCGGAACCCGACGTCCTCCGCCTTCAGCGTGGTCGTCGTGCGGCCGTCCTCATCGGTCTTCATCAGCCCGGAGGCGATCAGCAGCGCCCGAATGCCGACGGACGGCTTCGCGACGAGCCGCCGCAACCCGTGCCGCACGAAGATGCGGTTCTCGTCCCGCAGGGGCATCACGTCGGCGATCAACCCGAGCGCGGCCAGCCCCATCGCGTCTTGCAGGAACGCCTTGTACTCGTCGGGCACCCGCTCGCTGTTGGTCGCCCGCTGCGCCACCGCCCAGGCGAGCTTGAACGCCACGCACGACCCGGACAGCCCGGCGAATGGGTATTCCGAGCCGGGCAAGCGGGGGTGAACGAGGACCGCCGCGTTCGGCAACTCGGCCCGCATCTCGTGGTGGTCGGTGACGATCATCGCCATCCCGCATTCGCGGGCGACCTCGGCCTCGGCCACGCTACAGATGCCGCAATCGACGGTGACGAGCAACTTCACGCCGTCCTCGGCCAACTGTCGCACGGCCGCCTCGTTGACGCCGTACCCTTCCTCGACGCGGTTCGGTACATAATACCGCACGTCCGCGCCAAGGCGTGTGAGCAATGTATACAGAATGGCGGTGCCGGTGGTGCCGTCCACGTCGTAATCGCCGTACACGCAAATCGGCACCCTGTCGGCGACGGCCCGCGCGATCCGTTCGGCGGCGGCGGGGACGCCGGGCAGCAGGTGCGGCGGGTGCAACCCGGACATCGGTGCGTCCAGGAACCGGGTGGCTTCGGCCGCCTGATTCACCCCGCGATTCAGCAGCAGTTGGGCGAGGACTGGGGACACGTCGGCCCGCCGCGCCAGGTGCTGGACGGCCTGATCGTCGTGCGGGCGGAGTTGCCACGTTCGGCGGACTGGGGGCACGGGCCACCTCTTGTCTGGGGGGACAAGTGGATAGCATCCGTTCCGACCCGGCGGAAGGCAAGGTCAACCGGCAGGTGGTCCGGCGTGTCCAGGTGCCCTGTTCGCGGCGTGTGGGTGCGAGCAAGACCCACCGGACGTGCGGGAACAACGTAACCCGGCAATACCGATTGCCGGGCTACGTCGGATTCGGTTTTCGGTTAACGAAGGGGTGGATGACGGGACTCGAACCCGCGACCCCGGGAGTCACAGTCCCGTGCTCTAACCAACTGAGCTACACCCACCATTCGTACCGCAATCGTATCCGCCGGCGGGGTCGCGTCAAGGTCGCCGGGCGGGTCACACCAGGTCGAACAGGGCGAGGCGGCCGTCCAGGCTGCCGGCCGCCAGGCGGGTGCCGTCGGGGCTGACGGCGATGGCGTTCACCTTGCCGATGGCCAGGTCGAAACAGGCCGTCTCCCGGCCCGTCGGCACGTCCCACAGGCGGACGGTCTCGTCCCACCCGCCCGTCACGAGCGTGCGGCCGTCGGTGGTGAACGCCACGCTCGACACCTGTCCCTTGTGCCCGCGTAACGTCTCCCGTTCGGCGTCGCGGGTGGTGTCGAAGGCGCGGACGTTCCACCCGACCGCGACGGCGGCGTGCTTCCCGTCGGGCGAAAGCGAGACCGCCGTGCCGGGGTTGCCGAGGGGGATGGTCTTCGGCGTCGGCCGGGTGATGTCCCAGAGGGACAGGCGGTTGGCCGTCAGCCACGCCACCAACTTCGTCGCCGGGTGGACGGCGACGGCGCGGACGCCGTCCGGCTCCAGCCGTTTCATCGGCCGAGGCTTTTTCGCGGTCACATCCCACAGGTAGACCGCGCCGACGGTTGCCGCCGCCGTGCCCCCGGTGCCGATCACCGCCAGCAGTGGGGACAGGTACGCGACCGCCGACACTGGCGACTTCAGCCCGACGAACTGGTGGGCCGTCAACTGCGATCCGTCCGCCGAGACGGTGGCGAACTGGAACCGGTCCGTGACGGCGAACGTCTCCCCGGAGGGGTGCCAACAAATGGCCCGCCGTTCGGCCAGCGTCGATCCCGTCACCGCCTTCACCAGTTCGCCGCAGACACCCCACAGCCGGAGGCCGCCGTCCTTCGCCCCGCTGGCCAGCAGCGTCGAATCCGGGGAGAAGGCGAGCGACTGCACCGTTCGCGGGTGGCCGTCGAGATGCAGCATCGGGTCGTCCGTGAGCGGGTCGGGGATACGATGATCATTGTAGTCCACGCACCCGAAAGGCGACCCGTGCCCCACGTCCATCGCATCCGACTGAACGGCGGCTGGAGCGTAACGCCGTTGGCTGACGGCGGCCGTCGTCACGCCCGGCGGTTCGGCTCCCCCCGCGCCCTCGACCCGGCCGAGACCGTCTGGCTGACGTGCGTCGGCCTCCCCGCATTGGCGACGGTCACACTCAACGGCACGCCGCTCGGAACCGCCGAGTCCGCCTTCGCCTTCGACATCACGTCGCACTTCCAGCCGCGCAACGAAGTGTGGATCGACACCAAAGGCATCGGTGAGATCGGCGAAGTGGCCGTCGAGTTCCGCGCGACCGACGGATGAGCCACCGGATGCACTTTTGCGATGCTTGAGGCACCGCGACCGTTCGGGTCGGACGGGTTTCGGCCCCGCTCGCGCATCATCACTGCCGCGCCGGGGCGATTTTCCAACTTGACTGCGCGGATGAATTAGGACAAAATTATCTTGAATTCACCCGCCCGATTCATCTCCGCGAGAACCCGTCATGAAACCCCTTCCCACGACCCTCATTGGCACTCTCCTCCTGGTCGCCTCCGCGTCCGC
>JBBRUO010000222.1:0-8945 GCA_038247725.1 Gemmatales bacterium | reverse complement strand
TTGCACAGGATCGACAGCGCTTCAAGGACGCTCGTCTTGCCGGAGTTGTTCGCACCGACGAACAGGTTGATTCCGCCCAGCCCTTCCAGTGAAAGGCCGCGCAGGTTGCGGAAGCCGTCGATCCTCGCCGAGTCGAGCCAGTGAGTGGCCATGTTTCGGGAACTCCATCGCGGGCGTTGGTATTGTACACGGCTCCGCGTCCTGTCAATCGTGCGCCGGGTTCGGGTCGGGGATGCGGGTGAAGGCGATGCGGGTGGGGGCGGTGTCCTCGCTGCCCATCACCGCGCCGAACCGCACCGAGTGCTTGCCGAACGCGCGGTTGATCTTGTCCATGACGTGCGACAGCGTCGTCACTTGCCGGTCCTGCTCGAACAGCGACGGGGTGGCCGTCGCCGTCGGCACCAAATCGGACAGCACCATGCCCACCTTCAGTGGGGTGGCGTGCCGGGGGCGGTCCTTGTCCTCCCACAGTTTGCCGAACGCCAGCAGCGGGTTGAGCGTGTCCTGACACTTCGGCAGGTGCGTGCCGACACTCCAGCGGGGGCCGTCCAGGTAGCTGACGCTCACCCCCAACATGCCGGCCCAGTAGTCGATGCTCCGCAGCCGCGCGGCCGCCTTGTGGATCAGCCGCACCATCACCCCCCGGCTGCCGTCTTCCGTGCGCGACTCCGGCGGCAGCACGTGCGAGTGGCTGACCGTCCGCCGCTTGGTCGGGATGTCCGGCACGTCCTCGCCGCGCAGCAGATAGAACCACCGCTCGCCCATCACTTTGCTTTCCCACACCCGCGACAACCCGGCGGCGGTCAGGTTCATGAGCTGTTGCGTGGTCGTCACGCCGTACCGGTGGAACCGCTTTTCCATCCGCGGGCCGATGCCGGGGAAGTCCGTGATCTTCAGCGGGTACAGGTTGCCGGGCAACTCCTCCGGGTGCAAAAACGTCAGGCCGTCGGGCTTCATCATATCGCCGGCCACCTTCGCCAGCATCACGTTCGGGCCGACGCCGATGGAGCAGGTCAAGTAGTCGCCGACGGACCGCTTGATCTCCGCCTTGATCTTCAAGGCGATGGCGGTGGCGTCCGCCGCGCGGCGCTCGGTGCCGAGCAGTTTGCACGCCATCTCGTCGATGGACATGACCTTGTCGATGGGGGCGCAGCGGCCGACCGCCTTGACGATCAGTTTGTGGACCTGGACGTACCGCTCGTGCCGGCCGGGGACGCACACGAGGTCGGGGCAGAGCAGCTTCGCCTGCCACACGGGGGTGCCGGTGCGGACCCCCTGCCGCTTCGCCTCGTAGCTGGCGGCGATGCAACTGCTGGTGTCCGCCTCGACCGGCACCACCGCCACCGGGCGGCCGCGGAGGCGGGGGTCGTCTTGCTGTTCGACGGAGGCGAAGTAGGCGTTCATGTCGATGAACAGGTAGCGGAGCGGCACGGCCGACCCTCGCGGCGGGTGGAGTGGGTTCGCGTCCCCTACCAGATTTGCGACATGAACACCCGTTCCGCAAGATGAAAAATGTAAAAGAGTTCAGTATTTTTAAGTCCACTATTATTGCCCGCGCCGGATGCGCCGGCTGGCGCGGTCAGTCGGCCCACAGCCAGTCGTATTTCGCCCGCGTCAGGCCGGCGAGAATCTCGTCCAGGTGGGTGAAGTACCCGCGGTCGTCCTGGGCGGCGGCGCACACCCCGATGACCCGCCCGGCCGGGTCGAGCAGCGGGCCGCCGGACCGCCCCTTCTCCGGCGTCGCGGCCGTCTGCCAGAAGAACGCCACCGGCGCGTCGTTCGCCCGCGTCAGCCGCTTCGCCGACACGGTCTCCGCCCGCGCCCGCGGCCGGCCGCCGAACGGGCACCCGACCGACACCGCCTCGAACGGGAACCGCTTCGGCCGCTGCCCCGGCCCGGCCAACTTCAGTTCCGGGAGGCGGTCGTCCCCGACCCTCACCCGGAGGAGCGCGAAGTCGGGCTTGCGCGAGCGGAACAGCACGTCGCCGCCCTTCACGGTGCGGGCCGGGCGGGGGTCGCTGTCGCGGGTGAAGAAACGGAACTCGCGGTCCCGCGCGCCCTCCACGACGTGCGCGGCCGTGAGCAGGTAGGCGAACTCGTCCTTGTGGCCGACGACGACGGCGGTGCCGAAGGACTCCTGGTCGCCGGTCACCACGAGCGGGCAGGCGGCGACGGCCCGCCACTGCGCCTCGGCGGACAGAACCGCGGGGTGCGCGACGGCCGGGTTCACGACCCCCGGGGCGGCGACCGCGAGCAACGTGAAGATGGGAGCGATCACGCGGGGCACCCCGACGGCGGAAGGATTTCGAGAAATTGTAGTGCGACGCGGGGGCGGTCGAACCAATAGCAAGGATACGACAGGTTCCGGAAGTGAGACCGCTCGCGAGGGATCGTCGCCCTTCGCCGGTGGCACGGGCACGGGCAGCGAGTTTCCCGCGACCGCGCACGTCAATACTTGGCCGACGCTCTCGCCGGTGGCCGAAGGTTGGCTCAATTCGCAATGCCGACTGCTCCGGGCAAACGCCCCACGCCGTCGGACTTGCGCGCGGCTCTCGCACCACGACACGCACCTCGCACGGAGCCACGGGCATGACCCGTCCGACCCGTTCTTTCCGCGCCCTCGAACAACTCGAAGCCCGCGAGAACCCCAGTGGGCTGCCCACGGAGGGGTTCGAGCAAGTCGCCGCGCCGTTCCTACCGTCCGGTTGGAACTTCTGGTCGAACAACGGCGAGCAGCAGTTCATCACGACGAAGTTGCAGGCGTCGGAAGGGAAGCAGTCCCTGGCCACGCTCGGCTCGTCGCGAGTGGTCGCGCGGTTCTGGAGCCAGATGACGGTCGGGCCGGAGGTGGGGTTCGCCGCGAGCGTCCACGCGAGTGCCCCGGCCCCCGTGCAGGTGATCGCCCGCGGCGCGGCACTGGGCACGACCTCCCCGTCGTTCGTCGCGGCGGTGGTGCGGTTCGGCGGGTCGGTCGAACTGGTCGAGGTGCGGAACGGGGTCACCACGTCGCTGGGCACGGTGCGGCCGGCGGAATTCCTCACGGCGACGTGGCTGCGGGTGAGCGTGCGGCCGGTCGGCGACAAGGTCGGTGTGACGGTGCGGCGGGCGGACACCGGCCAGTACCTGACGGCGAACGGGACGTGGCAGACGGGCGCGGGGGACGCCTTGCGGGGGACGGTTTCTGAAGGGCCGGCGGCGTCGCAGGTGGGCGTCGGGCGGGCGGCCGGCGGCGGCGGCGGCATGGGGTACATCGACGACCTGGCCGCGCTCGCCCCGCCCGGCATCAACGAGGCGTTCGACACCACCGCCGTCGGCGCGCTGCCGAGCGGCTGGCAGGCGTGGTCGAACGACGGCGTCCCCCGCGTCCGCGTGTCGGCCGGGGCCAGTGTTAGCCCGGCGAACGCGCTGACGGCCGCCGGCAACAGCCCGACCCAGGCGCGGGCGTGGGCGACGGGGGTGACGGCCGCCGACGCCACCGTGTCCGCGTCGGTGTACGCGGACTCGCTCATCCCCGCCGGCATCCTCGCCCGCGGCCAGAACTTGGACGCCGCCACGCCCTCGTACTACGCGCTGACCGTGGTGCGCGGGCTGACGGTGCAGTTGAAGAAGGTCGTCAACGGAACCGAGACCGTGCTGGCGTCCGTCCGCTCCGGGGCGTGGACGGCCGGCACCTGGGTGCGGCTGTCGCTGACGGTGCAGGGCGACGCGCTCACGGCCGTCGTCTACCGGGCGGACACGCGGAAGTGGCTGACCGGCGACGGCCGCTGGGCCGATTCGCCGGAACAGGCGCTGGCGGTGACGGACGCGGCCGTCGCCGGGGCCGGGTTCGTCGGCGTCGAGCGGAGTCGGTCCTACGCCGGCACCGTCCGGTTCGACGACTTCGAGATGCGGCCGCCGGGGGCGAGCGAAGGGCCGGAAGTGACGCTGACCGCCGCCCCGGCCGGGCCGACGGTCGGCCGCACCGTGGTGCTGACCGCGACGGCCGTCCCGACGACGGCCGAGGTGCGGCGGATCGAGTTCCGCGTGGACGGCAAGCTCCGCGCCTCCTTCGACGCCGCCACCGCCCGCTGGGAGTGGGACACCACGCGGTTCACCAACGGGGCGCACGTCGTCGCGGTGAAAGCCATTGACGCGAACGGGAACGTCGGCACCACCGAGCAGACGTTCGCGGTGAACAACGCCGGGTCCGCCGCGAAGCCGCCGCTGCCAACCGCCCCGAAACGCTACTCGCACATCCGCCTGGCGCAACTCGCTTACGACGGCAATCCGCTGGGCAGTTACGAGCAAGCCCTCGCCCGCGACAGCCTGGACCTGATCATCCCGAACGAGAAGTACCTTCCCGCGCTGGAGGCCGTCGCGCCGGACACGCCGAAAGTCATCTACACGAACGTGTCGAACCTATACGGCGACCTGCTCACCGACTGGCTGGGGTACGCCGACGCCACCGGGGCGGCCCGCGAGGCGGCCTTTTACCACGTCACCGAGGCGACGCCGTTCACCGGCAGCAGTCCGGCGGCAGTCCCCGTCAACCGGTTCACCAACGTCAGCACCGTGAACGGCAACTCGGTCACGGACGTGAGCGGCCCGGCGCGGGGGGCGTGGGGCAACGGCGTCACGGTCGCATCGACCCTGGTGATCGGCTACCCGGACAAATTCCGCGAACTGAACGTCGCCCTCAACCGCCCGGCATCGGGCACCTGGGCCGGGGGGATCGAGTACGTCTCCGCCGTGGACGCCGCCGGCAACCCGACGGCGTGGACGACCCTGGAACTGCTGACCGACGGCACGACCGGCTTCCGCCAGGCCGGGCGAATCCTGTTCGACTCGCCGGCCGACTGGGTGTCGGCGAAGCGGCCCGGCGGCACCGAGCGGCTGTTGCAAATCCGCATCCGCACCACCGCCGGGAACACGGCCACCGCGCCGGTCCTGAAGACCGTCTTCGGCCGCGACTACGTCGCCGCGAACGGCACCACCAGCGGCGTCATCCCGGCGTTCGATTCCGCCGCCGACGCGGACGGCGACGGCTACCTGAGTGACGCCGAGTACGCCAACCGGCAACCGGGGTTCGACGCCCGCTTCGTGTACGAATCCCGTCTGTTCTACCCGTACTACGGGCAGATGCGGTTTGTCACCAACCCGAGTTCGACGGCGGTTCGCACCTGGGCGGCGGACTACCACGAGCGGCTGCTGGACGCCCGCCCCCTGGCCGACGGGTTGTTCATCGACAACTCGCACGGGAAGTTGCCGTTCGCCACGTCGGTGCGGGAGTCCACGGTGTCCTTCACCGACGACCTCGCCGCCATGATCGCCAACGTCACCCGCCGGGTGGCCCCCCGGTGGACGGTCTCGAACACGGCCGGTTCGCTGGCCGAAGCGAACGAGATCACGGCCGTCAGTTCCGCCGCGTTCGAGGAGTTCCTGCTGCGACCGAACTCGGTCAACTGGTCGGGTTTGGAAAACGTCGCCGACCTCGTGGCCCAGCGGCTGGCGTCCGACTCGCCATCGCCGTACGTGATCCTGGACAGCTACCCGGACCGCAAGCCGACCACCGACCCCCGCACTCGCTCGGCGGTGTTGGCTTACTACTACCTGCTGGCCGACCCGGACAAGACGTTCCTGATGTTCTTCGGCGGCGACCGGCCGGCCGCCCCGTGGCAGACCGTGTTCGTGCCCGCCGCGACGGTGGACGTGGGCCAGCCGACGGGGGCGATGAAGGTGTGGGCAACCGGGACCGACCCGCAACGGCCGGACCTGACGTACAAGGTGTACGGCCGCGAGTACGGCAAGGCGGTGGTGCTGTTCAAGCCGACCTCGTACGCCGCCGGGCGACCGGCCGGCACCACCGACGACGCCACCGGCACCACTCACCAACTGGGTGGCAACTACCGCGTGCTGAACGCCGACGGCACCCTCGGCCCCGTCGTGACGAGCGTGCCCCTCCGCAACGGCGAAGGCGTGACACTGATGAAAGCGTGAAGAGCTTGGTGGGACGGCGGTGGTGATTCCAATCGCGCCCCGGACTTTCCCCGAATCACTCCCTGTTGAGGTCAGGCGCTCGGCGGGTGGGGAAAAGAAAACACCCCGCCGGGGGAGGCGGGGTGTCGGGGGGAATGTTGTCCTGATCTGGGGAGACGGACGTGCGGGGGGATGGGGGCGGAAGGCGGGGGATGCCTTCCGGGCAGTCGGTTCCGGGGGGATGGAACCGACTACCTGGGGGTCACGTCCTCGCCGCGGGGGGATGGCCGACTCTTGGGGGAAGGGTCAGCCGGTCGCGGCGGGGGCGTCGTCTCGGCTCATCACCGGGACGAAAGAAGATAGAGCAGCGGCCGTGCCAAAGCCAAAAACGGTTCCCGGCACCAGCGGCCCATCGGCCATAAGCCCCGCATTTCCAACAGTTACGGGTGGAACTAACGTCGGCCGCACGGTCGCCAGTCGGCACCCGGCTTGTAAGAACTGCAACCGTTACACGACCCACACCCGGTAAAAACGACACGAAACTTGACCGAATTCCATTTTCCCCGACTTCATCCCCACTTCAGCTTGCCGTGGTAATCTCCGCGTGCGGTATCCCCGCATTTCCCAGGAGTCCCCCACCATGCGACGCCCCGCGCTCGCCGGCCTGCTGTTCCTCGGCACGGCTGTCCTCATCATGACCGTGGACGCCCAACCGCCCGGCGGCGGGGACGGCAAGGGGCACCCGCCGGGAGCTTTGCGACCGGCAACCTGTTCCCGCCCGGCCTCCGCGAGGAGTTGTCGCTCACACCGGAGCAAGAGCAGCCGTCGCCGCCCTTGAGAAGGACGTGAAGGAGAAGTTGGAGAAACTGCTGACGGCCGAGCAGAAGAAGACGATCGAGGAGTTCCGCCCCGGCCCGCCGATGGGTCCGCCGCCCGGTGGTCCGGGTAACCCGCCGGACATGCCGCCCCCGCCGCGCGAAAACGGCGACGGCCCGCAAGCCGACGCCGAGGGCGGCATCCAGTGGTTCGCCACCCTCGACGCCACCCTCGACGCCGGCCTCACCGAGGCCCAGCGGACGGGCAAGCCGGCGCTGGTGCTGTCCGCCGCCCCGCACTGCGGCGGCGTGCCGGGCATGTGGTGACCGGACAAGCAAGACATGGACAGGAGTTTCCTGTCCCCGCCCGCGGTCACCTCAGCCGGCCCGTACTTCGCCCCCGAGCAGAGTCAGGATCTCGCCGTTGATGTAGCTGCTGTCCGCTTCCGACGCGAAGAAGACGAACGCCGGGGCGACTTCTTCCGGCTGGCCCGGACGACCCAGTGGCGTGCCCGCCCCGTGTTCGGCCACCTTCTCGGCCGGTTTCGAGACCGGTTGGAGCGGCGTCCAAATCGGACCGGGCGAGACGCAGTTCACCCGGATGCCACGGTCAATCAGGTTTTGGGCCAGGGACTTGGTGAAGGCGTGGATCGCCCCTTTCGAGCTGGCGTAGTCGATGAGCGTCTTGTTCCCTTCCAGTCCGGTGATCGACCCGCAGTTCACGATCGCCCCGCCCTTCGGCAGGTGCGCGACCGCCGCGCGAGCCATGTAGAAGTATCCGTAGATGTTCGTCCGGAACGTGGTGTCGAAGTCATCATCGGTGATGTCTTCGAGTTTCTGGCGGGTCTCTTGGTAGGCGGCGTTGTTCACGAGCACGTCCAATCGGCCGAAGGCGGCCACCGCCTGTTCGACCGCCGCCGCGCAGAACTTCGGGTCTTTAACGTCGCCGGGAATCAAAACGCACTCCCGACCTTCGGTCTCCACCGCCGCCTTCGTTTCTTCGGCGTCGGACTGTTCGGCCGGCAGGTACACGATGGCCACGTTCGCGCCTTCGCGGGCGTATAGCACCGCGACCGCCCGGCCGATGCCGGAGTCGCCGCCCGTGATCAAGGCGGCCTTGCCCTTCAACTTTTCCGCCCCCTTGTAGAGCGGGGCGGAGTACCGCGGTTGCGGGTCCATCGCCGAATCCAGGCCGGGTTTCGATTGGGTTTGGGCGGGCAACGGCGACTTCGGCTGCTGCTGTGTCTTCACGAGATTCTCTCCGTATGGGTTGGCCGCGCACATGGGCGTAGCCGATCCACGGAAAAAACAGCAACCCGCGTGCCATCGCGGATAGGAGTCGCCCGGTGAGGGACTGTTTTTCCCTGACCCTGTTTCCCCGCGGACCTCACGAACAGAGAGAGAAGTGGCTTCGGATGCGGCAAGGGCCGTCCGGGGCGGTATCCTATCCGTACCCCCGGAGGGTCGCCCGTGCCGCTACTCGACCACTTCCGTTCGCCAGCGTTCGAGGCTGCCCCGTGGACCTCGGTCGGCGCGCAATGGATCGCCTGGACGATTCGCTTGTTGAACCGCTCCCTCCCGGAGTCCGGTTTCCGCGCGTTCTCGCAAGTTCACCTCGGTAACGTCGCCGAGGCGGACATCGGCGAATACGAACGGGGACCGGGCGGGGAGTGGGCGGGCTTCGATCCAGCCAGTGACGGCGCGTTGGCGACAGCCGTCGCTCCGCCGCCGACCGCGACCGGCATCCCGGTGTTCCCGGACCAATTCCAAATCGATATCCACTCGATCCGTGAGGGGATGCGGCTGGTCGCGGTGTTGGAGTTCATCAGTCCGTCGAACAAAGACCGGCCCGGTAGCCGCCGTCAGTTCGTGGACAAGTGCATCAGTTACATCGGCTCCGGAATCGACGTCGTCCTCATCGACACCATCACGAGCCGCCGCTCGAACCTGAGTAACGAGCTCGTGGCGGGGATGGGTATGACGGCCCCGTTCCTGAGTGACTGCCACACCTACGTTTCGTCGTTCCGCCTGACACCGCCGGACTGCAATATCCGCCGCCTGGACATGTGGGCGTATGCGGCCGAAGTCGGGCAGCGGATCCCGTCCGTGCCACTGCCGCTGGCGAGCGGCCCGCCACTGATGATCGACCTGGAATCCACCTACGTTGAAGCCTGC
>JBBRUO010000221.1:0-8949 GCA_038247725.1 Gemmatales bacterium | reverse complement strand
GAGTGGAAAACTTCACGCTACTGCATCTCGCAGTAGTCGATGATCCGCGACACCTCGGTGCGGATGTCGCGGCGGTGGACGATGCGGTCCACGAACCCGTGCTTCATCAGGAACTCGCTCGTCTGGAACCCGTCGGGCAGCTCCAGCCGGATGGTGTTCTTGATGGTCCGCGCGCCGGCGAACCCGATCATCGCCTTCGGCTCGGCGAGTGTGATGTCCCCCTGGAACGCCCAACTGGCGGCCACCCCGCCCATCGTCGGGTTGGTCAGGATGCACACGTACAGCCCGCCCGCCTGATGATACCGCGCCAGCGCCGCCGACACCTTCGCCATCTGCATGAGTGACAAAATGCCCTCCTGCATCCGCGCCCCGCCGCCGGACCCGGAGACGAAAATCAGCGGCCGCTTAGTCTCGGCGGCCCGCTCGGCCGCGCGGCTGAGTTTTTCGCCCACCACCGCCCCCATGCTGCCGGCCATGAAGCCGAAGTCGGTGACGCCGAGCACCACCCCCCGCCCCCGGATGAACCCGGCCCCGCACACGGCGGCGTCGTTCAGCCCGGTCTTCTTCTGCTGCTCGACGATCCGCTTGGAATACGGCTGGCTGTCCACGAAGCCGAGGGTGTCCACCGGTTTCAGTTCCGCGTCCCACTCCTCGAAACTGTTCTCGTCGAGCAGTTGGCGGATGCGGTCGCGGGCGGACAAATAGAAGTGGTGGTCGCACTCCGGGCAGACGTTGAACCGGGTGGTCACCTCCTTGCGGAACACGGTGGCCCCGCAGGTCGGGCACTTCAGCCATAGCCCTTCGGGGATGCCGCGCCGCACCCGCTCCGCGCTCGACATGGACGGTACTCCAATCAGTGTCGTCGTCATCCGGTCGTTTTACGGCCGGCCGGCGAGTTGCCAATGGACCCACGGAAGCGAAAACGCCGAGGGCGGGTGCCACCGGCGCGGTGCCGCTGAGGCGCGGTCACTTCCGCAATTCGGCCCCGTACACGGCGGCCGAGCCGAGCTCCTCCTCGATCCGCAGCAGTTGGTTGTACTTGGCGATGCGGTCGGTGCGGCTGGCGCTGCCCGTCTTGATCTGCCCGCAGTTGGTGGCGACGGCCAAATCCGCGATGGTCACGTCCTCGGTCTCGCCGCTACGGTGGCTGAGGATGGCGGTGAACTTGTTCCGCTTGGCCATCTCCACCGCTTCCAGCGTCTCGGTCAGGGTGCCGATCTGGTTCACCTTCACCAGAATGCTGTTCGCGCACCCCTCGGCGATGCCCCGCTTCAGCCGCTCGGTGTTCGTGACGAACAGGTCGTCGCCGACGAGTTGCACCTTGCCGCCGAGTTTGGTGGTGAGCTTCTTCCATCCGGCCCAGTCGTCCTCGCTCAGCCCGTCCTCGATGCTGACGATGGGGTACTTGGCGCAGAGGGTCGCCCACAGGTCGATCATCTCGTCGCTGGAGATGACCCGCTTCGGGTCGCTCTTGAAGAAGCAGTAGCCTTCCTTCTTGTGCTGGTGCTTGGCCTCTTCGAACAGTTCCGTGCAGGCCGGATCGAGCGCGAACGCCACCTGCTCGCCCAGTTTGTACCCGGCCTTCTCGATGGCCTGGCTGATGGTGGCGAGCGCCTCGTCGGCGCTGGGAATGTTCGGGGCGAACCCGCCCTCGTCGCCGACGGCCGTGTTCAGGTTTTTGTCGTGCAGCACCTTCTTCAGACTGTGGAACACCTCGGCCCCCATTCGGAGGGCTTCCCGGAAGGTCGGCGCGCCGACGGGGACGATCATGAACTCCTGGAAGTCCACGGTGCTGTCGGCGTGCTTGCCGCCGTTCAGCACGTTCATCAGCGGCACGGGCAAGACGGTGGCGTTGGCCCCGCCGACGTACCGATAGAGCGGCAGCCCGGCGCTGGCGGCGGCGGCGTGCGCGGCGGCCATGCTGACGCCGAGGATGGCGTTCGCGCCGAACTTTCCCTTGTTCGGGGTGCCGTCCGCCTCGATCATCTTCTTGTCGAGGGCGACCTGATCCATGACGCTCATGCCGACCAGCGCCGGGGCGATGAACGTGGTGACGTTGTCGACCGCTTTCATCGTGCCCTTGCCGAGGTAGCGGGTCTTGTCACCGTCGCGGAGTTCGACTGCCTCGTGCGCGCCGGTGCTGGCCCCGCTCGGGACGGCCGCCCGGCCCCGCGTGCCGTCGGTCAGGATCACGTCGCACTCGACGGTCGGGTTGCCCCGGCTGTCGAGGATTTCGCGGGCGCGGACGGCTTGGATTTTCGCGTGGCTCATGGGTTCCGATGGCGGGGGGACGGGGACAATCCGGTGCGGACCCGGTAGCGGAAGGGATACGGCGGCGACGGCGGAACGGAAACCCTCGCGTCACTTCTTCGCCAGCCGGTCGTAGGCGGGCCAGTCGAGCGGGTGCAGGGCGGCGCGGGTCAGCCCCCGCTTCACCGCTTCGGCCAAGGCGGCGGCCGCCGCCTCCGGCTTCTTCCACCGGTCGTACGCCACCGCGCGGCGGAAGTGGAACGTCCCGCGGGCGTCGGCGGCGACGGCCGCGTCCAGGTCGGCCAGCGCCGCCTCCGGTTGCCCGGCGGCCAGTCTCACGCACGCCCGCGTGTCCAGGAGCGCCGGCATCGGCCCCAGCACGTTGATGGCTTCGTTCACCAGCCGCAGCGGTTCGTCGCCGCCGTCGGTCTGCGCCACCGCCATCAGCCACGCGCGGTTGGCGCGGAGGCTGGCCTTCAGCCCCAGGTTGGTCGTGCGGTCGGCGGCCTGCCCGTACAGCTGAATGGCCTCGTCATATGTGCCGCGGGCGTCGGCCAGTTCGGCGCGGGCGAACAGCAGGTCGGCGTCGGTCGGGTCGGCCTCGGCCCGCGCCGTGACCCACTTCGTCACCTCGTCCACCCGCTCCCGCCACGCCTCCCGCTCGGCCGCGGGCCTGTTCTCGGGGCGGCGGCTGTGGACGGCCCCGGACAGCAGCCGCGCGGTGTGACCCGGCGGGATGTCGGCGGCGTGCTCGAGCGCCAGGGCGATGGCGGCCTCGGCGTTCTTTCGGCGGATCTCGAACTCGGCCGGCAGGATGTGTCGCCCCTTATGGGTGGCCTTCCCGTACCACTCCTGGTAGACCCGCCGCGCCTCGTCCGGGCAGTCGAGTTCCTCCAGAGTCGGCGCGATCAGGTACACCCGCAGTTCGGGTTTCTCGGCGGCGCGGTGGGCCAAAAGGACTTTCGCGGCGGCCGGCTTGTCCGTCTCGGCCAGCAGGCGGGCCGCCTCGACGGCCGTGTTCCAGCCGAACGGGTCGATCAGTTTGAGCCGGTCCACCGTTCGCTTGGCGGCGGCCGTGTCGCCCCGCTCCGCCTGCACCGCGGCGAGTAGGGCGAGCGGAACGGGGTCGGCGTTCGGGCCGCCGCTGGTGGCCGCGACGAGCAGTTTCTCCGCCTCCGCGGGTTGGCCGGACTGGATGAACAGGCGGGCGTACAACTGGTTTTCCGCCGGCGTCATCGGGCCACGCGAGAGGGTGCCGGCGAGGGTGGCGAGGGCGTCCTTGCGGAGGAGCGGGTCGAACGCCCGGACGACCGCCTTCGCCCGCGTGTCCTCCACCGACTCGCCGCCGTCGGCCGCGTTCCGGTCGATCAGGGCGACGGCCTCGGCGATCTTGGCGAACCCACCCGGTTGCTCGATGAGGGCGAAGGCGAGTTGCCGCCGCGCCCACTCCGCCGTCGGGCCGTCCTTGCCGGCCAGGGATTCCAGCAGCGCGTCGGCCTCCTTCCCCCGCCGGGTGCGACGGTACAAGTCGTGCAGCCGCTCGACGGGGCGACGGTCGGCCGGGTCGAGTCCGGCGGCGGCCCGGTACTCGGCCTCGGCCTTGTCGAACTGGCCGACCAGTTCCCGGAAGTGGCCGACGGCGAGCGGGACCGTCAGCGGGTCGGCGAATTCGCCCGCCCCGCGCCGCAACGCCGCCGCCGCGCGCTCGACTTCGACGGCGGCGTCCGCCGGTGACCCGTCGATGAGGAACCGCACCTTCGCCTCCCACACTTCCGGCGCGGTGTTGTTCTTCGACAGCGCCTTGTTCAGAGCCGCCTTCGCCTCGTCCTTCTGGCCGTGCAACTTGAACACGAACGACCGCAACAGGTGGTCGCGGTAGTTGTCGGACGCCGTCATCTCCGCGGACCGCACCAGTCGCAGCGCGGCGGCGGCGTCCTCGCCGGAGGCGGCGCGGAGGAGCAGGAACTGCTTCCGCAGCCCCGAGGAAAGGGTTCCGGCGCGGTCCAACCGCGTCATCAGCCGCATCGCCGCGGCGTAGTTCTGCTGGGCCATCAGCAGTTCGATGGTCGCCTGAGAGACGCCGTCGCCGGACCCGCCGCGGTCCATCGCCGCCTGATAATGCGCGAGGGCGGTGTCCGTCTTCTTCTCGAGTTTCGCCAGGTCGCCGAGCAAGGCGTGCGGTCTCGCCCACCCGTCGCGGGCGGCGACGGCGGCGGTCAGCAATTCGCGCCACAGGTCGATCCGCGCGGGGGTCGGGTTCGGCGTCGTCACCACCGCCCGGCTCACCTCGGCGACCCGCGCCGTCGGGCCGGTGGCGGTGTCGAGGCGGCGGATCTCCGCCAGGGCGAACGCGCAAGTGTCGGCGTCGTCCGCCGCGTTCGCCGCGTCGAACAGCCGCAGCCGGACACCGAGGTCGAACGGGTGCAGGGCGGCAGCGGACTTCAGGAGTGGCAGCGCCTCGTTCCGGAACCCGCGGCCGGTCAGCAACTCGGCCAACCCCCGCAACAGCACGGCACGGTCGTCGGCGGTGAACTGCTCGGCGTCGTCCGCGAGGCGTATGACGGCAGCCGGGTCGAGCGGGCGGGGGTCTCGGACGAGCAGGGCGGCGCGGGCGAGGCGGAGGTCGGCCCGGTCGCCCAGCGCGGCGACCGCTTCATCCAGTGCCGCACGGGCGGCGGCCGAGTCGCGGTCGGCGCGGAAGGCGATCAGCGCCAGCCACAGGTCCGGGGACTTCGGCGACTTCTTCAGTGCCGCTTCCAGCTCGGGTACTACCTTCGGGTCGTTCCGCGCCACCCGCGACTGCACCATCATCACCGTCAGTTCGGGCGGGTACGGCGGGGTGCCGACGGCCGCGTCGAAGTCCCGCCAGCGGGTGGGGCCGGCCGGTTGCGCGAGTGCGTCGGTGAAGCGAATGCGGGCGAGGGCCACGCGGGCGACGGGGGAGCGGGCCGTCGCCGTTCGCAGTAGATCGGCGGCATCGCCCCGCTGGTCTAGCCGGACGAGGGCGTCGGCGGCCACCACCTTCGCCGCCGTCCAGCCGGGGCTGACGGCGAGCGCCGCGCGGGCCGATTGCAATTGCCCGGCCACGTCCAGCGCCGCCGCCCGCGCCTGGGCCAGGGCCAGATGCGCCTTGGCGGTGACGGCGTTCTCCGGCGACGAGGTCGGAAGGGCCGGGATCGCGGCAGTCAAATCGGCGCGAGCGGTCGGCCAGTCCCCGGCCAACAGCGCCAGCTTGCCGGTCAGGTACGCGGCGAGCGGTCGTTGGGCGGGCACCTTCGCCAGCCGGTCGGCGACGGCGCGGGCGGCCTCCGTGTCGCCGGCGTCGAGTAGCGTGTCGCCGAGGGCGAGCAACTGGCGGTCGCCGTCCGGCAGCGCGACGGACACCTGCCGAATCAACTCCGCGCTCTCCTGCCGCTTCGCCGGGGTGCCGGCTTCGAACAGGACCGACGCCAACAGCAGGGTCAAGTTGGTGTCGGCCGGCACCGCCGCGCGACTCGCCCGCAACACCCGTTCGGCGGTGGCCAACTCGCCCTCACCGCGGAGGAACTCGACGTACTCGCCGATCAGCGGCGGGTTGGCGTCCGCGCCGGGGATGGACTGGTACGCGAACTCCAGGTCCGCCCGCGCGCCGGCCTTATCCCCAAACTTCTTGCGGTACGCCGCGCGGAGGAGCCGGGATTCCAGGTCGGTCGGGCGGGCGGTGACGAGCTGGCCCATGACCGCGTCGGCGGCGGCGATGGCCTGCGGGGTCTTGTCACTCGAGCGGAGGCGGTCGGCCAATCGGAACGACGCCACGGCGGGCGCGTCGGGCAACGCGACGGCCGCCTCCAAATGCTTCCGCTCCTCGACCGGCTTCTTGTCCCAGTAGTCGCATTCGGCGAGCATCAGGTACAGCAACGGGTCGGTCGTCCGGCCGGTCGGCCCGAGGAGGCGGACCACCTGGTCCCGCGTGGCGGTCGAGTGGCGGGCGGCGTGGTACAACTCGGCCAACTTCCGCCGCGCGGCCGTCCGCTCGGGGTCGTGGGCGAGACCTTCCAGGTACCCTTCCACCGCGTCCTTGTACCGCCCGGCGGCGACGTAGGCGTCGGCCCGCTCGACGTGGGCGACGGCGTCGCGGGGCCGCAGCTTCAGGTACTGGGTGAAGGCGTCGATGGCCGGCTGCCAATTCTTCTCGGCCGCCGCCGCCCGCCCGCGATCAAGCAACGCCGGGGCCTGCCGGCTCACCTGCACCCGGTGCCCGGCGTACCCCAGCAGACTCGTGCCGACGAACACGGCGATGACGAGCAGCAACCGGTTCTGGCGGAACTGGCGTCCCGAGCGGCGGGGGGCATTGGTGGCGGGCATCATGCGTCTCACTGCGGCGGGCGACTGGCACCCAGGTGTATAGGATTCTAGCTTCGGAAGTGCCGCCGAGACTCACATCACCGAGGATGCCGTGTTCACCCCGACCCCACCTGGCCCGCCGGTGATCCTCAGCTTCGACGTGGAGGAACACCACCGCATCGAAGCGGCCGCCAAGTTGACCTGCTCGGACGACCGGAAGCGGACCTACGCCGACCGGATGGAAACTAGCACCCGCCGCATCCTCGCTCAACTGGCAGACGCCGGGGCGGTGGCGACGTTTTATGTCGTGGGCGAAATCGCCGTGTCGCACCCGAACTTAGTGCGGGACATTGCCGCCGCCGGGCACGAGATCGGCTCCCACAGTTGGGACCATCAACGGCTGAATCGGTTAACGCCGGACGGCTTTCGTGAGGACTTAAAACGGAGCGTGGACGCACTGGAGCAAGCCGCCGGAGTGACGGTGGCCGGCTTCCGCGCGCCGACGTTCAGCGTAACGAAATCGACCGCGTGGGCGGTAGACGTCCTGGCCGAGTCCGGGTTGAGGTACGATTCGTCGGTGTTCCCGGTGCGGCACGACCGCTACGGGGTGCCGGCCGCGCCGCGGACACCGTTCCGGCTGCAAGGCGAGCGCGGCGAGATCCTCGAACTGCCGCCCGCCACCTACCGCGTGATGGGTCAGAACCTGCCGGTCGCCGGCGGGGGGTACTTCCGGCTGTTCCCGCTGGCGTTCCTGCGGGCCGGGGTGAACCAACTGGCGACGGGGCCGGACCCAGTGGGGATGCTATACTTCCACCCGTGGGAGTTCGATCCCGACCAGCCGCAATTGCCGCTCGGCCGGGTGTCGCGGGCGCGAACCTACGTCGGCATCAAGTCCAGCGCCCGACGGCTCGGCTCACTCCTGAAGCGGTACGCCGGCCGCTTCCGCCGCGCTATCGACGTGGTGACGGAATTGGAGGCGAAGCGCGACCAGTTACCGCGGTTTAAGTTGGCGGGGTAGTTTCGGGTTCGTCTTCGGTCGGCTCGGCGTCCGTCTTTTCAGGCGGAAGTGGGTAGAAGCGATCCCGGAGTTGGGCGCGAACCTCCGTGGCGAACGCCGCGAAGCTGGGACAACGATCCTCGGCAACGGCGAAGTCGAGGTGTTCCGCCATCGCGGACTTCTCGGCGAGATTCGGATGCCGAACGTTGGGGTGACAAGCCGCGAGCGCGGTTTTCGGGTTTTGCTTTCGGTCTTGCTGAGGGGCGGGAAGCGATTCGGGTTGGGGAGGAACAAACGGTCGCTGCCCCAGTCCAAATCCTCGCCGGATCGCGGAGTCGTCGGCGAGCAGCCACGCTTCAATGCACGTATGAGCTACGCCGATGGCCATTGGGAACTCCGAGTAGCCGTGGTCTCGTCCTTGCACCAATTCGGCTTGGACACCCGGCAAATCGCCTTCACTATCCAGCGCGAAGACGCAGCCGTGAGCGCCGTTGATTCGGGCGTTGCGTTTGAAGAACCAGACCTTTTGCCACCTGTTCTTCTTGCCCTGAAGGAACATGTACGGGACTCGTTTCACCCGCAGCGTCGGCGGTTCGTCACAGAGCCGGCGGACCAACACCGGGACCACACCTTCCGTGGCTGGCACCGGGTCCGAATCCTGCCTGGAAACGTCCGTCTTCCCTTCGCCGCAGATTTCGAGGACGACCGGGATCGGCTCCGACGGGAGTGTGCCACTCACTGGAGCAACTCCTCCTCGTCCAGGTTGTACCAGAGTTCGCCGAGGTAAAAGTCGTCGCCCATGCGCTCCCGAATGTGCTTGGCGTCGCGGAGCGGGAACGCCTTCGCGCTGCCGTCCGGTTGCCGCCGCATGAGGGTGACTTCCTCCGGTTGGAACTGGCTGAGCAGGTACGGCGAGTGTGTCGTCATGATGATCTGTGGCGCGTTCTCCTCTCGCTCGACGAACTGCCGAAGCAGCTTCGCCACCTCGATCAGCCGCTTCGGATGGATGCCGTTCTCCGGTTCCTCGATGAGTAACACGTCGGGCGGCTTCGGGGAGTACATGAGGGCCAGAAATCCGAGCAGCAGAACCACCCCGTCTGAGGCTTGCGAGAGGCGAATGTCACCGTCGTTGGTGACGAGCCAGACCTGTTTTCCGACGGGACCGCCGCGGATGTCGAAGAGCTGACCTTCTTGGATGTTGCGCACCCACCCGACGGCGTTTTCAAGTCTAATGCGATTGAACCGGGGGAAATAGCTTTTCAGTGTCGTTTGCAGTTTGCTGAATCGATCCACGTCGAAGTCTTTGATTGCGTCGAGGAGTGACGGGAGTCCGAAGCCGTCTTCATCGAGGGAGAGCCTCGCCGTGGACAGAATCGCTG
>JBBRUO010000220.1:0-8984 GCA_038247725.1 Gemmatales bacterium | reverse complement strand
CAACCGCCCCCGCGTTTTCTAAACTTTTATTTTTAAAATCAACCCCGCCCCCACCGTGTTTTCCCCATGGGCGGTGGGGCCCACGCACCCCCCCCCCCGCTGTGGGGGGGTGGGCGCCGCGCGGGGGGGGGGGGGGCGGCGCCGGGGGGGGGGGGGCCCCCTCTTCCGATGCCTTGGTGGGGAAGGAATCTCCCCACCCGGTTGCTTCGCAACCCAACAACCCACAACGAGGGGGGGTGGCAGACCGGCCCGCCCCCACAACGGAATGGGACAGGCTCAGCGGGTTCGTGTCTGAGCCGCCCCGCGCCCAGCGCGTCTCCCCCCACCCCGAGTGGCCCATGCTCGACATCCACTCCGCCCTCACCCGCCGTCGGTTCCTCACGGTCGGGGGTCTGTCGTCGCTGTTCGCCGTGCGCGGGTTCGCCGGCGACACGCCGGCCACGACCGGTGGTCTCTCAACGGGCAAGTCCGTCATCTTCCTGTTCCAACAGGGCGGGCCGAGTCAGTTCGAGACGTTCGACCCGAAGCCGGACGCCCCGGCCGAGATTCGCACCGTCACCGGCGTCACCCGCACGGCCGTACCGGGAGTGGTCTTCGGCGACACCCTCGGCCGACTGGCGGCGCTGGCCGACCGGTTCACCGTGGTCCGGTCGTTCGCCACCGAAAACGCCCAGCACAACATCCGTCCGGTGGTCGGCCCGGAGACGCTCGACGCCAACGTCGGCGCGCTGTACGCCAGCGTCGTCGGGGCGACCCACCCGGCGAACGCGATGCCGACCAGCGCGGTGTTGTTCCCGCAGGCGGTGGACGCCAAGGTGGCCAAGGGCCAGGGGCGGGGGGACCTGGCGGCGACGGGGTCGGTCGGCGGCGCGTTCGCCCCGTTCGTGCCGGGCGGGTCCGGACAACTCCAGAAGAACCTGCGACTGACGCTTGCCACCGAGCGGTTCGAGGACCGCCGCGCGCTGCTGGCCGGGTTCGACCAACTCCGGCGGGACGCCGAGCCGCTCTTCGACCAGTACGACAAGGACCGCCGACAGGCGTGCGCGGCGATTTTGAGTGGGGCCGTGGCCGAAGCCCTGGACCTGTCCCGCGAAGACCCGAAGGTGCTGGCCCGGTACGACACCAGCCGGTTCGCGGCCAAGGACAACTGGAGCCGGGCCAAGCGAGGCCAGCGGGGGTATTACACCGGCCACGCCAAGACGCTCGGCAAGGCGCTGCTCCTGGCCCGCCGCCTGTGCGAGGCCGGGTGCGGGTTCGTCACCGTCCACACCGGGTACGAGGGCGTGTGGGACATGCACGCCGACGGCAACAACCTGAACATGGCCGACGGCATGGCGGCGGTCGGCACCGCGTTCGACCACGCCGTCGCCGCGTACATCGAGGACGTGGCGGAACGGGGGCTCACGGACAAGATCCTGTTGGTCGCCACCGGCGAGATGGGGCGGACGCCGCGGCTGAACAAGAACGGCGGCCGCGACCACTGGTCGAAGCTGGCCCCGCTGCTGCTGCACGGCGGCGGGACGGAGGGCGGGCGGGTGGTCGGCCGCTCCACCCGCGACGGCGGCGAACCGGCCGGCAACCCGCTCTCGACGCCGCACCTGGTCTCCACCATCCTGCACACGCTCCTCGACGTCGGCCTGCTCCGCCTGCGACCGGAGTTCGGGACCATCTCGAAGTTGGCCGAGCCGAGGCCGATCTGACGCCCGCCGCGTCACGCCAGAATCGGCTTGATGACTTCCCCGGCGACATCCGTCAGGCGGAAGTCGCGGCCCTGGAACTTGTACGTCAACTTCTTGTGATCCAGTCCCAACAGGTGCAGCATGGTGGCGTGCAGGTCGTTGACGTGCGTCTTATTCTCGACGGCGTAATACCCCAACTCGTCGGTCGCGCCATAACTCATGCCGCCCTTGATGCCGCCGCCGGCCATCCACATGCTGAACCCGGCCAGGTGGTGGTCCCGCCCGTTCCCCTGGCCCATCGGGGTACGGCCGAACTCGGTGCCGAAGACGATTAAAGTATCCTTCAACATGTCCCGGTTCTTCAGGTCCTGAACCAGCGCGGCGACGCCCTGATCGACCTCCTTGGCGGTCCCCTCGGAGTGCGTCTTGACGCTGCCGTGGTGGTCCCAGTCGCGGTGATAAACCTGGATGAACCGCACCCCGCGCTCGGCCAGCCGGCGCGCCAGCAGGCAGTTCGACGCGAAACTGCCGTCCCCGCCCTGGGTGCCGTACAGGTCCAGCGTCTTCTTGTCCTCGGTCTTGAAGTCCACCAGCGCCGGCACCCCGGTCTGCATCTTGAACGCCAGTTCGTACTGCGAAATGCGGGTGGCGATTTCCGGGTCATCGACGGCTTCGTTCTCTAGCCGGTTCAGCTTCGCCACGGCGTCGATCACGTCCTTCTGTTGGCCGCGCGTCACGCCGTCCGGGTTGCGGACGTACAACACCGGGTCGCCCTGGCTCCGCAGGTGAACGCCCTGGAATTTGCCGGGCAAAAACCCGCTGTGCCACTGCCGGGCGGCGATGGGCTGGCTCTGCCCGAACCGCCCGGTGGACACCAACACGACGAACCCCGGCAGGTCCTTCGACTCGCTGCCCAGGCCGTACCACAGCCACGACCCGGCGCTCGGCCGACCGGGGATCATGCTCCCGGTGTTCATCAGCGTGTGGGCCGGGTCGTGGTTGATGGCGTCGGTGTGCATCCCCCGCAACAGGCACATGTCGTCGGCCGCCGTCTCGCCCAACTTCGGGAAGATGGTGCTGAACTCCAGGCCGGATTTGCCCCACTTCTTGAACGGGTGTTGCGGGCCGAAGGCGGTCAACTTCGCCCCTTGCAGTTGTGCGATCTGTTGCCCCTTGGTGAACGAGTCCGGCATCGGCTTGCCGTGCAACTCGGCCAGTTTCGGCTTCGGGTCGAACGTCTCTAAATGCGTCATGCCGCCGGCCATGTACAGCCAGATGACCCGCTTCACCTTGGCGGGGAAGTCCGGCTTCGGTAAGCCGTCGGCGGCGCGGGCGGAGTCGGCGAGCAGCCCGGCGAGGGCGACGGAGCCGACACCCTGGGCGGTGCGGCCGAGGAACGCCCGGCGGTGCAAGGGAGCGAAGGGAGTCATGGGAAAGGCTCTCGGCGGGTGGGATGCGATTCAGTTTACCGCATCCGCCGCCGGGGGGAAACGGTACGCCCGATTGAGCAGAACCGTTTGGATGGCGTGGACACCGGCGGCGGTCGTCAGCCCGACCCCGGCGAGGAAGGCGGTCGGCAACTTCGCACCCGTCGCGGCCAGTGCGCCGATTGACACCGCGACCCAGAAGAGGCACACCAGCAAGACGGGATAGAACGCAACGGCCGACCCGATCCGTCGGCGGTGCTGCGGATCGGCGGAAACCAGCGCCAACCCGGACACGCTGACCGCATCGCCGATCAGGCCGCACACCCAGGCGAAGACGAGCGCCGCGACCGCCCCGCCGGCGACGTTCGGGAACGACCGCCCGTCCGCCGCCAACCCGTCGAACCCGACGGCGAGTCGGCCGCTCAGGTACACCGCCAGCAACCCGCCGAGCGCCACGCCGACCATGAGGAGGGTGGCCGCCACGAAGACGGTCGAAGCCCCGGTGCCGACCGCGGCTCGTGCCAGGCGGACTCGGCCGACCACCGCGAACAGCCCGCTCGCGGCGAGCAGCAAGGCTGGCGCGAGCGGCAACAGCAGCAGCATTTTCCGCCCCGCCAGGGCAGCGGCGATCGCTTCGCGGCGATCCGGTCCTGTCGCCACCAGCGGTCGCGGTTCGACCGGTTCCGGCGGCCGGTCACGGGAGTCACGGTTCTGGTGGGACCATTCCCACACGGCCTTGTTGTGCCGGATTTCCGCGGCGGCTCGTTCCTTCGGCGTGTATGGCGTCGGTTCGACGAGGATGGCCGGCGCGAACGCGGCGATCACCCCCGCGACGGCAAGTCCCGCGAACACACTCGCAAGCGCGAGGTACTGGCCGAAGCGGATGGCCAACAGCGGCGCGGAGTATTGGTCGGGGTGCGGGATGGCGGGCATCGGCCGATTCCTTCGTGATGGGGGAATGCCGGACGAATGGTATCCGACGGCGAGTCGCGCGCGGAATGGCAATCCGGCCGGTCGCAAGCTCCCGGCGACGGGTGGCGTGAGTTCCGCCGGTTTCCCGCGACGGGCACAACCGAACCTCGCCCAGTCGTTCGCCGCCCGCGTCACTTTTCCCCAATCACAGCCGCCGGCGGGAAACGATAAGCCCGCGAGAGGACGATGTATTGGACGACCTGGATGACCAGGAACAGCACCCCTTCCACCCCGCCGGCGATGACGCGGGTGTCCGGAACGAACACCGCCAGCGCGGCGAACGCCAGACTGAGGACGAACCAGCCGATCACCACGACGGGGTAGAACGCCGCGGCCGTGCCGATGCGGTGCCGCTGCGTGTCAGTCGTGCGATGGAACCACCCGGCCAGCGCCAGCGCCGGGAGCGCGAACACTTCCCCGATGACGCCGACATAGAGCGAGAAGACCAAGCCAGCGACCGACGCTCCGACCAGTTCCGGCACCCGCTTGAAGTCGGTCTCCGCACCGGCTTGCGTCATCGCCCAGACGCACCCGGCGACCGCCGCCAATCCCAACAGGCACCGGCCCAGGGCCAGCACGCCGACGGCCGCGAAACCTCGACCGCCACCACTCCCGGCCGCGACGGATGCCATCCGGAACCGGCCGACCGCCGACAGGATGCTGCCGACCGCGATCATCCCGGCGGGAATCGTGAAAAGGAGATACAACCACCCGCGCTGGGAGAGCATGTCACGTGCGGCGTACTTGGAATCCGGTCTCCCATTCGAGAGCACCGCCGGCACGTTTGGAAACGGGATTCCGCCACGGCTGTTCATCGACGCACTCACGTCATCGTGGTATTTCGCCGAAGCCATTTTCCACTCGTCGATTCGCGCCTCCTGCCACGAGTCGGCAGTCGTGGTCAACACGAGCGCGAGTACCCCGCCGGCCAGCAAGAGGGTGAAAACCGCTGCCAGGTCAAGGAACTGGCCCCGGCGGATCGTCCCCAGCGCGCGGTCCAGGGGTGACATCGCGGGGCGCGGCTTCGATTCCTTCCGGGGGCGGTCGTCCTCCGCGTCATCGTCTTCTCGCGGCCGTCGCTTGGCACGTGGGCGGTCTTCGTCGTCCTCAACCTCCTCTCGGCGGGTCGCCCGCTTGCGCGGCCGTTCGACTTCCGGTTCCGGTTCCGGCTCGCGAACTGGCGGTGCGGTCGCCGTCGGCGGCGGCACGGTGAACGGCGTCTGGCACTTCGGGCACTTGCCCTTCTTGCCGGCCCGCTCGTCGGACACGGTGTAGCTCGCCTGGCAGCCGGGGCAGTTGAACGAGATCATCGCAGGCTCGTCGGGGAAAGAGTGACGGTACGGTTGAGACTTGATAGGAGTTGCCAGACTGTTTTCCATCGCCCCACTGTCCATCGGCTTCTCGCAACCGTCACAACCGAACCTCACTTGGCGGTTCGCCGGCCGCCTGCGGTGATTTCCCCCCAACCGCACCCGCCGGCGGGACCGATACCACCCGTGCCGTGACGGACCACGGCGCACCGTTCCCTCGTTCAGGAAGTCGCCATGCGCCTCCGTGCCCTGCTCGCCGCCGTCGCAATGTCCGGCACCGCCGCCGCCGACGAGATCATTCTCATCCCGGCCGAGCCGGTCGCCCCCACCCGCACGCAGATGATGCAGATGGAAGCCAGTGGGTTCGACCTCGGCGGGGTGCCGATCACCTCGTTCGGGCCGGGTTGCGCGGTGTCCGAGCCGGCGACCGCGTGCCCGCCGAGCGGCGGCCGGGAGCGGACCATGTTCGGCCTCCTGCACCGGTTTCGCGTCGGCGTCGCCATGCCGCTCCGCTGTAGCTGCTGGGCGGCCGAGATGAACTTCTTCTTCGGCGGGTGCAATGCCTTTTACACGCCGGGTCTGGAATGCACCTCGTGCGGGATTCTCGGCCGCGGCCGGTTCGCCCCTCGCGAGTACGGGCCGGGCAGCATGAACGCCGCCCCGCCGTGCAACGCCCCCCGCACCGGGTTCTTGAACTTCCGCTGATCGTCCGTTCCGCGATCGTCAATCCTCCCGCTTGCACTCGGCGTCGCCCTTGACGAGGCCGGGGTTGACGATGAGCGGCACGTCCGTCGCCTTGGCCGCCCGGTACACCATCTTCGCCCCGTCGTCCATTTCCAGGAACCGCAGGTGGCCGCGGGTGGTGAGGGTGACATCCACCAGTGTCCCGTCGCCGACGATGGGGGCGAGGAACGTCACTTGCCGGCCGGTGATCGTCACCCGCGCGCCGCCGCTGATGTTCGGCTGTTCGTCCAGTTTCCGTTTGGGCTTCCCCCGCTTGGCGAACGTCACGGTGTTCGCCGCCACCTCCACCGTCGCCCCGCCGCCGATGCCCTGGGTGAAGTTCACCAGCCCGGTTCCGGCCGCGATTCGCACCGTCGCCCCGTCGTCAATCCGCCCGGTCACGTTCACCCAGCCGGTGTCGAGTTCGGAGGCGTCCACCACCGCCCCGCCGGACACGGACGCGATGAACAGTTTGTTGGCCACGCCGACGAGCTTGATCCGCTTTTTGCCGTCCACCGGGTCGAGGCGGAAGTCCTCCAATGGTCGGTCCACGCGGATCACCTCGAATGGAGCGTCGTTCACGGGCGGCGCGACGACCGGCGGGGCCTTCTGCGGCCGCACCACCACCCACGGGTTTGGCTTCTCCGCCACCGGCGGGACGGCCGGCGTGGGGGCGGGACCGGGTGCCGCGTCGGACACGCGGCGGGGCGTCGGCGCGACTTCCCGCGCCAGTTGGCCGGTCGCGGCCGGGGGCGTCTTGACGGTGTCCGGGGAAAACGCCGACCGATCCAGCACGGCGAGATACCAGCCGACGGCGCACACCAAGGTTCCGCCAAAGCCGACGCCGGCCAGCGCCCACGGCAAGAACGGCGAGTCGCGCCGCTCGACGGGCGGGGGTGGGGCGGGGACCGGCCGATGAGCCAGTGCCAGGGGCACCGGCGGCGTTTCGGCGATCGCCAGTTCGGCCTCTTCGTCCGCGCCGGGCACGAACCCGCAAATCGGGCACTCGAACTCGGCGTCGTTGGCCGTTCGCGGCAGCGAGCAACCGGGACACGGGATCAGCGACATGGGAGTCCGGGGTTTCGGGGGAATGCGGCCGACACCGGGCGGGTTTTCGTTCCCCCGCGACGCGCGATCGCGGAAGATGACTTTGCCCGCCGCCGTCGGAATCAGCATACCAGCCGAAGGCGCGGGAACGAAGTGAATGCCCCGTCGCGACACCCCGGCGCATCCATGACCGCACTGCCCCCGCTCGACAAAGACGCCGTCGTCGGCTGCCTGTTGGGGCAGGCCGTCGGCGACATGATGGGCCTGCCGGCCGAGAATCTGTCCGCCCGCCGCATCGCCAAGTGGCTGCCGAAGTTCGACCGCCCGCGGTTCCTGTTCGGCCACGGCATGGGGTCGGACGACACCGAACACGCCTGCATGACGGCGAACGCGCTTCTGCGGAGCGGCGGCGACTCGTCCCGCTTCCGCCGGTCCCTGGCGTGGCGGCTGCGGTGGTGGCTCCTCGGCGGGCCGCCGGGTATTGGCTTGGCAACGCTGAAGTCGTGCGTCCGGCTGTGGCTGGGGTGGCCGTCGTATAAGTCCGGGGTGAAGTCCGCCGGCAACGGCCCCGCCATGCGCGCGGCGATCCTGTTCACAACGTCCGGCTGTTCCGGTGAACGACTGGATCTGGATTGGTCATACACCCCAGGCTGGTGGCCTTGGATTGGAGAGTCCACCGACCTCACTCATCAAGACCCACAAGCCCACCGAGGCGCGGTATTGGTGCGAAGTGTGGCGATCCATGCGTCTCGTGATCGGGACAAGCCCCTCGATCCGACACAACTCCTGGACTGGTACTGCGACTTGAGCCATCCGCCCGATCACGCATCGCACCTGGTCAAGAACATGGCCGCGATTTCGGCCGCGTATCGCGCCGGCAACTCCGTCGCCGAGTTCGTCGCGCAACTCGGCCTGAAGCGGAAGGGCGTGACGGGGTACATCGCGCACACGGTGCCGGTCGCCATTTACGCCTTCCTGCGGCACCCGGACGACTACCGCACGGCCATCGAGAGCGTCATCCGCTGCGGCGGCGACACCGACACCGTGGCCGCCATCACCGGCGCGCTGGTGGGTGCCCGCGTCGGCAAGGCCGGCATCCCGACGGAGTGGCTCGACCGCTGGTGCGACTGGCCGCGTTCGATGCGATACATGGAGGAACTCGGCGAGCGATTGGCCGAGGGGAAATGGCGAACCGCCCCGCAGCCCGCCGTCGGCCTCGCGTGGTGGGCGATCCCGTTCCGCAATTTCTTGTTCTTCCTCGTCGTGATGTGCCACGTCTTCCGAAGATTGCTGCCACCGTATTAGGCCGCCAGCCGCCGCTGCCGCAACTGCGCCTCTTTCGACGGCACTCGCACGTTCCACGCCAGCCCCACGAGCCACAACGAGCGAATGACCCAGTAGCTGAGGTCAAGTTTCCACCAGTTCAAGCCGTGCCGGGCGGAAGTCGGGAAGGCGTGGTGCGTGTTGTGCCACCCCTCGCCCATGCCCAGAATGCCGAAGACGATGTTGTCCCGGCTGTGGTCGTCACTCTTGTACGGCCGCAACCCCCACAGGTGGCAGGCCGAGTTGATACTCCAGGTGACGTGGTGGACGAGGAACAGCCGCACCAGCCCGCCCCAGATGAGTCCCGTCCAGACGCCCGCCCAAGTGCCCGTGATCAGGCCGCCGAGCAACCCCGGCAGCAGCAAGCCGACGGCCACCCAGACCACGAACATGGCGTCCGCGACCCGTAGGGTCGGGCTGGCCTTCAAGTCCTTGACGTACCGGCCGAGTTCCGGCGAATCGGGCCGGAAGAACCAGCCGACGTGTGCGTGCCAGAACCCCTT
>JBBRUO010000219.1:0-8990 GCA_038247725.1 Gemmatales bacterium | reverse complement strand
GGTTTTTCGCGTGTAAGATGCTGAAAACGGTTCCAAAACCAACCCATTTTCGCTCTCCGGTCCAAAATCCGCCTTGGATTTCCAGCGTTTGACCCCGTGAACGGTTACCGTGACGGTTTCCGATCCTTGCTGGGAGATGTCAATGAGCGACGATGCAAAAGCCAACTGGACACCAGAAGACACCCGTGTTGCCATCGAGCATGGCAAAGTAATTGGGGGTGCCTTCTGGGAATGGTGCAAACGGCGGTGGCGCGGCAAGCCGAGGTCGCCGGACCAGACCACCCCGACGAGTTCCGAAGCGGAAAAGGGCATTCTCGTCATTGGCCCCGGTGGGACTGGCAAATCGACGTTCGCCAAACTGATATCCGGGCAATTGCTGCCGTGGGTGTTCGGCGACACTTGGAAGTACGACGAGAGCCTCTCGGAAGAGACGTTCGTACTCCAAGACCAACCGGGCGTCGAAATCGTCGTCCCCGCCGGACAGCACTATCGCCGGGACGCTTCTTGGGCCTCCGTCCGTGGTGATCTCGTTGCTGGGCGATACGCGGGCGTCGTGCTGACCGCCGCAAACGGATATCATTCCTTCGGCGGACTCGGCTACAGGTCGCACCCCTTGTTCCAGGGAAAGAGGGATGATTTCCTCCGCGACTACGTCGAGGCCAAACGACAGGATGAACTCGCGACTTTGGACTTCCTGCTTCCCGCTCTGGAATCGGCTCCCGACAAACTCTGGCTCATGACCCTGGTGACCAAAGAAGATTTGTGGACCAGCAGCCCCAAGAATGAGAAGGACGCACACCAGTTCTACACGGCCGGCAAGTGGGCGGAAGCAGTCGCGAAGGTCCAGGCGACGCGAGGCGGCAAGTCGTTCCGGCCTGAATTCTGCCCGGTGTCCATCACGATGTGTAACCTGAAAGACCCGGACGGAACGGTGTTGTTCCCGACGACGAGCGGGTATGATGTCGAGAGGCAAGGCGTGTCGGTGCAAAAGCTGTTCAAGGCACTCGACGCACTCCGACAGTGGGAGGGAGAATCGTGAGTTCCGCCACCGCGAACCCCGTTGACGAACCCGTGGATTCGCCGGACGTGGTCCGCGAGACAGCCGGCGTTGATCGGGTCGTCAAACTGCTAGAGAAGTATCGTGACAAACTTATTCAGGAGATCGCTAAGCACGAAGAATTGCCGAACAATCACGCAGACAGGAATAAGCTCTCGTTCCAGACGCAACCCCTCCAAACGGCGATGGAAAAACTGGCGAGGTACACCTCCGGGTTGATCGAGAATGCGAGAATTCCCGAAATCGACAAGATTGAACTCCAACTACATCTGGCCGAGATGGAAGGAGCTCTAGCTGCGGCCCGTCAGACGTTCTTCCGTTGATCGAGATCCATCACGCTCCACATGTCTCCGGCATCCCACGCGCGGCATTGGTTCAGGCCGCCGCCGCTTAGTTGCCACGCCCCTGCCGCTCCCGTTGGTCGCGGCGACGACTGGGGCTGTCGGCGCGGCGACGATCATTCTTCGCCGGCCGGTTCCCGCTCACCATTGGGTCGGAACCGCTCCTCGGCCCACGGGTCGCCGCGCATGTAGTCGCCGCCGTGGGTCCAACTCTCCCAGTAGCCGGGCGGTCGTCGGTCATGAACTCGACGCTTCACCCCCACTTGGCGCTCTTCCAGGCGAACAACCACGGCACCACTAACCGCACGGGATCAGCAGTTTGCACGCCGAACGGCGGGTTGCAGACGATGTGGTTCTTCGACTCGCCGCTTTCCCCGCAGCGGGTTTTCTCATTTTTCCGCGCTCCGTTCGGCCTCTGGGAGCATCCCTCATCTGGTGGGACTTGCGCTTCTCACCTGCCCCACGGGGCGGGGGCGATTCTCTCCGAGGTCGTTATGCGAGCGTGGCAAATCGGGATCGTCGGCGGCGGACCCGGCGGGTTGATGACCGCGTATGCCCTCCAGAAATGGGCGAACGACCCGCATCACCTCACCATTTTCGAGGTCGGGGACCGCCTCGGCGGGAAAATTCTCACCCCGTCGTTCCAGACGGTTTCCGCCACCTACGAGGCCGGGGCCGCCGAGATCTACGACTACTCGCACATCGACGACGACCCGCTGAAGGAACTGATCGAGGAACTCGGCCTGCCCATCAACCGGATGGACGGGTCGTCGGCCGTGGTCCGGAACCGCCCCGTCGCCAACCTGGACGACCTGCGGGACCGCCTCGGACAGCCGGCGGTGGACGCGCTGCTGGCGTTCGACCGGCAGGCGAAGGACCAGATCACGCCGGGCGAGTTCTACGCCACGGCCGACGAACACGCCGGTGACCCACTCGTCCGGCCGGGGTTCGACGCGGTGCTGGCCGCCATCCCCGACCCCGCCGTCCGCGACTACGTCGCGCGGTTCATCCACAGCGACCTGGCCACCGAGGCGGCGACCACGAGCGTCGCCTACGGGTTGCAGAACTACCTGATGAACGACCAGGCCTACATGAGCCTGTACGGCATCGCCGGCGGGAACGAGGCGTTACCCCGCGAGCTGGCCGCACGGGTGAACGCCGATGTCAAGTTCGGCCACCGCGTCACGACCGTCGGCCGTACTCCCGACGGGCGGATGTCGGTGCGCGCCGTGTGTGCCGGGAAGGCGGTCGAATCGACCTTCGACGCCGTCGTCATGGCCTTGCCCAACGCCGCCATCGGCGGGGTGACGTTCGCCGGGGAGCGGCTGTCGCGGGCGATGGCCGGGCACGCCGCCGACTTCGATTTCCCGGCCCACTACCTCCGCGTGACGGTCGCCTTCCGGGAGAAGTTCTGGGAAGGCCGCATGACGGAGTCGTACTGCATGTTGGACTGCTTCGGCGGCTGCTGCCTGTACGACGAGTCCAGCCGCGCGCCGGGGTCCGACGTACCGGTGCTCGGTTGGCTGATCGCCGGCGAGGCGGCTGAGGCGCTCGGCGCGAAGACCGACGACGAGTTGATCGCGGACGCCCTGGCGGCGCTGCCGGAGTTCCTGGGCGACGGCCGCGAGCTGGTGCGGGAGGCGCGCGTCCACCGCTGGCTGGGGGCCGTGAACGCCGTCCCCGGCGGGTACGGTGGCCACTCCCTCGACCAGCGGCACCGGCCCGAACCGGTGGACCACCCCCGCCTGTTCGTCGTCGGCGATTACCTGTTCGATTCCACCCTGAATGGCGTCCTCGACTCGGCCGAATACGTGGCCCTGTGGCTGGTGGCGCTGATGGCCGACCGTTTGGAGCAACCGCATGACCGCCCCGCACCCGTCGGCGACACCCGCGACGTGGACCGATTCTCCGCCCCCGTGGCCCGCCGGCACCGCCGTACTCCGGATCGCGTTCGCGTCTGAGCGGCCGGCCGACGCGCGGCTGGTGTGCGAACTCCCCGCCCCACTGAACCGCCGCGCCGTCGCCTTGACGCTCGGCAGCACCCAGGCGGCGGAGTTGGAACTGCTGTCCGTCCCGTCGGATTCGACCGAGGACGCCGACCTGACCGCCCGGTTGCGGGAGTGGGTGTCGGCCGGCAACCCCGCCGCGCAGGTGATCACGTTCCAGGGCGCGCTGCTGTTTTGGGGCACCGGCCGCGTGGCCGTCGTCGCGGCACCGTCCCGCCTCCCGCCGCTGGAAGCGGTCCTCGCCGAACTCGCATATTACGAGGGCGAACTGGCCGACGTGGAACGGCAACTCGGCGAGGCGTGGCCGGACCTGGAAGCCGACGGCGGGCCGGCGTTCGAGTTCGACGAGCGGTCGGCCAAACAGCGGGACCGGCTGGCAAAGCGGTTCCGGCAACTGCTCGGCCTGCGGGCGCGGCTGACGCGGATCGTGCCCATGTTGCTGACCCCGCACGTCTACCCGCCGACGCTCGCCAGTCAGGTGAGCGAGCGGCTGCGGGAGCGGTCGCGGATGAGCCATCGCGTCGAGATGATCCAGGAGCAACTGGAGGTGTTCGAGCGGATCTACGACACCGTCAGCCAGCGGGCCAGCGACTACCGGGCGAACCGCAAGGGGCACCTGCTGGAAATGGTCATCATCGTCTTCCTGGCGGCGCAAACCCTGCTGGTGCTGTTCGAAATCCTGACGAACGCGACGGCGACTTCCGTGCCGACGGCCACCACCACCACGACAAGCCCGTGACCATGCGACACGCCTCCATCGACATCCTGCGGACGGCGGCCATCGCCCTCATGGTGCTGGTCCACTTCCTGGAGAACCTGGCCGGCGCGCTGTGGACGCCGGCCGGGTTCGGCGCGCCGCTGTTCGCCTTTCTGGCCGGCGTCAGCTTCCGCATCTGGGTGCGGTCGCAGGAGGCCAAGGGGACATCGGACGCCGCCATCACCAAGGTGGGGGTCCGCCGGGGGTTGTTCCTGTTCGCTCTCGGCCTCGGCTTCAACTTCTTCGTGTGGCTGCCCGACGACCTGTACAACTGGGACGTACTGACCGCGATCGGCACCGGGTTGGCGGTACTGGCGCTCGCGCGGCACCTGCCCGGCGGGTTCCTCGCGTTCGTGTCCGCCGTCATCTTCGTGATCGCGCCGTTCCTGCGGGTGCAAGCCGACTACGACGCTTACTGGCTGGAGCTGTACTTCCAGTGCGACAAGACCCTGCCGGAGATCCTGATCGGGTACTTCTCGACGGGGTACTTCCCGCTGTTCCCGTGGGTGCTGTTCCCGATCGCCGGGTACGTCGCCGGGAAGGCGGTGTACCCCGATCCGGCGGACGCCGGCGACGGCCCGCCGTCGGTGCGGCCGTTACTGACGTGGGGGGCGGTCTTGGTGGCCGCGTCGGTGGCACTCCGGGTGGTGCGGCCGTACTTGCCCGACCCGCTGCCCAGCACGATCCTCAAGGGTTGGACGATGTTCCCGGCCTCGCCGGAGTACGTCACCGGCGTACTCGGCATCGCGCTCATCCTGTTCGGCACGCTGTACGTCTGGGTCGATCGCCGTCAGAAGTTGGCCCGCTTCCCCCGACTGCTGGCCGTGACGCGGACGATGAGCCGGCACACGCTGTCGATTTACCTGCTGCACCACGTCCTGCACCTGTGGCCGTTATGGGTCTACGGCTACTTCTCCGGCGACACCGCTACGGCGTACTGGCGGGAAGCGATGTCCATCGAAATGGCCGTCGCCCTGACGCCGGTCTGCCTCGCGGTCTGTTACCTGCTGGCATGGTGGGCGGATCGCCGGGAGTGGCCCACCGCCGAATCGGCGATGCGGTGGGTGTGCGACTGAAACGGTCAGTACGGCGTCCCGGCGGCGCGGGCGGCTTTCAGGGCGGTCGCGTACCACTCCAGTTCGGAGAAGAACTTGCCCGCCGATTTGCCGGGCCGGTCGCCGGTCGGTCGCCCCTCCTCGTCGAGCATGTCTTGGGCCTTCGGGAACGGCAACACGGAGGGGATGCTGGACATCCCCATCTCGGCGAGCATCGCGCGGAGTTGCATGGCCGCGCGGACCCCGCCGAACGCCCCGGCCGAGTAACAGACGATCGCCGACGGCTTGAAGAAGTACTCTTCCAAAAAGTGATCGAGTAGGTTAGACATCGCCGGCGGGATCGAGTGGTTGTACTCGCCAGACACGACCACGTAAGCGTCGGCCGCGCGGAGAATCCCGGCCAACCGCTCCATTTCGTCCGGAGCCTTTCCGGACGGGTATTCCTTGTACATGCGGTCGAGGAGCGGGAGCGGCGTGACCGCCGGATCGACGAGCGGGGCGTCGTGTCCGCGTTCGGCGAGGGCGGCCACGGCGTACCGGGCCACCCGGATACCGATGCGGTCGCGGCGGACACTGCCGACGATGACGGGGATCGACAGGGACATCATCGGACTCCAGGGGCAGTTGTCGGCGGCGGTGGTACGGACACCCGCCGACACCGAGTCACCTCGGGGCTTCGGCGTCGGCGAACAGCAACTCCTCGGCGATGGCCCAGCGGACGGGCGTGTCGAGGGCGTCGGCGGCGATGAATTCCTTCATCCGGGCGACGAGTTCCCAGCGGATGCCATCGGGGCCGTCGGCGTCGGTGGGTGGTTCGGCGGGCGGCGGCATGGTGGGGGCTGTCACGGTGGTGCGGGCGTCTGGGCGAGTGGGGGCTGGCGGACGACGGAATGTGTGGTGGGAGGGGGTTCGCATTGGGAAGTCTCCCCGCGAGCCAACTGGCGGTCGCGGTCGGGGGTGGGGTCACGGCGGGGTCCGATCCTGACGCGCCGGCCGAGTGCGTGCCAAAGCACTTGTCCACCCGACAACTGTATTCTACCCGACAGCCTGTCAGCCCCACCGGGCTTGTGAAATTTTTACCCGACTCCACGCAAATCCATTCCCTGAAACACCTTCCGAACGCTCGTCCTTTTTCTCATGCTGTCATTCATCGGATGCTTTGGCGGTCCACTTTACCCCTTTTCACCATTTCCGCGACTTGCGACCTCGGCGGCTCGTGCCGCGTTCGCCGCCATGTGTGCCATCCGGGTCGGGGTCGGGTGGCGATACCCACTCAGGGTGTCCGTCACCAACTGTACCGAACTGGTGATGTCCGCCCGGTGTCCCGGCGAAACGGATACCGTCCGGACGTTCGTCGCTGAGCGAACCACCGCGCCGACCGGTTCGCCCTCCATCGTCAGCGGCGCGTGGTCGCCCGCCGTCGGCCCGACTTCAGGGTGTTCGCCGCAAAGCCACGTCTTGGCGCATCCGACCGTTGGCACGCCGAGCCACAACCCGAGATGACAGGCGGAGCCGAACTTTCGCGGGTGGGCGATGCCCTGTGCGTCCAAGATTACGACATCGGGCAGTTTGCGTAACCTGGATAAGGCAGATAAAAGTGGCGGACATTCGCGGAAGGACAGTAAGCCCGGAACATACGGGAACGTCACTTCCTCACGCACAACCACCCGCTCGATCTCAATGAGGTCGGGGAACGTCATCACGACCACGGCCGCCCATGCCACGTCCGACGTGGTGTCGTAGGCGATGTCGCACCCGGCGAGGGTGGTGATCGGGCCGAGCGGTGTGCCGGTGTCCACGAGCGGCGCGAGCCGCCGTTGCACCTCAACGGCGTCCGCTTCGCTCAGGTTCCAGTCGTGCAGAGGGGGCATCCGGATCGACCGCCGCGAGTCGGGGCTTCCTTCAAAGTAGCCCGACTCTCCGAGTTGGCAAACCAACCCTGACCGACTCGGAGAGACGGGTGATGTCAGGACCGCCCCGTGCCCGGTGACAGCGCGGGTCCGCCTACTCCCCGCGGTGGCGATCTTCCCAGTTCAAGATGTGGGCCATCACGTCGGACGGGTCTTGGCGGCGGGCGTTGGGGAACGGCCAACTGAACCGCTCGGCGGCGGCCAGTTGCACGGCGGTGCGGCGGGACGGCGGGTCGCACCACAGATGCACGAACCGGGCGATGGCCTTGCCCCGGCGGATGAGCCGGGCCAGCAGGTGGTCGGCGTGCGCGTCGGTCGGGGCCGCCTCCGTGAGCAGTTCCCCCCACCCGACCAGCCAGTCCACCAGCATCCGCCCTTCCACATCGCCCAGCCCTCGCGTGAGAGTTTCGTCCCGTACCAACCCCCGCAGTCGCTCGTCGGTCGCCACAGCCATGCGGTTCCCCCAGCCTCGGTGATGGCGTCGGTGGCGCGCGGCGAATCCCCCCGCCCCGCGCCGTCCGCCTCGCCCCTCTCGCGTTTCGTTCGTCGAGCCGGGGTATACCGGCGGTTCGCCCGAAACGCAAGCCGTTGGCAACTGAAGTGCGCCCCTGAAGTGAGACCAGTCGATGACGGGTTTCGTTGTACGGTCGGCGAGGCGGTCTGGTCCGCCCGCTACTGCTGCTCGAACTCCGATGGGGTGAGGTGGCCGAGCGACAAGTGGATCCGCCAGTGCCCGGAGGTGGGTCACGGCCCCATTTTCACCGGCGGCGTCAAACATGGCGGTGGGGGGGGGATCGCACGTGAAAGGTGTTCGAACTGGCAAGAGGTGCTATCGACCGACGTATAAGATCAACGATTGCGCGGAGGAGTTGACAGGGAATGGGGGAGGCGAAATCGTCGTCGGAACTGACCCCGGAGGCGAGCCAGCGACCGGCGCGACGTTCGCATCGCCCGGTTGAGTTGAGATCGCGGCGGGTGCTGCCTCGCCCCTATTTCCGGTCGGCGCGGACTTGCTCGTACACGTCGGTCACGGCGGCCAACGGGGTGCCCCCGATGCCGGTATACTGCCGCATCGCGCCGGTGGTGTCGAGGGGCACCGCGCAGCGGAACTCGTAGTCGCCGGCGGGCGTCTTGACCGGTGCGAACGGCTTGCCGCCGACCCGCCGCAGTTCGTCCGCCAGTTGCTCCCACGTCCCCGCCGGGGACGTGCCCGCCACCGGACGGACGCCACCGGCGGTTGGGGTGCCCTTCGGCCGGCGGTCGTCGATGACGAGCGGGTCGGCGAACCCGGTGCCCCGCGCGGTCAGGGCCGCCGGGGTGAAGTCCTCGGTCAGGCGGAACGGCTCGTAACTGTCGGACTTGTTCCGGCTCACCGTCGGAGCCTTGAACAGCGGGTCGCGTGGGGCCGCCCCGTACTTATCCCGGCCGGGGATCGGCACGCCCGCCGGCGGGATCCGCTCGGTGCCCAGGATCGGGTCGCGGGTCCGCCCCAGCAGTCCGCCCCGCTCCCCGTCGCTCCGACAGCCGAGCGCGCACAGCGGGGCGAGGAGCAGAAGCCCCCGCCGAAAGCGGATTCCGATTCGTGGTCGCACGGTGTTCATGTCCGCCGGGCCTCGTTCGCGTCCCACGGCCAACCGTTTCCCCTCTCCATACACTTGACGCGATTCCCCCTCGGTCGTCCACCTCGCTCGACCGATTCCGTCCGCCGACCGTCGCGCACCGTGCCGGCAGTAGCGGTCGGGCGGGAGTTCGGGGTTCCGTGACATAGCGAAGGTAGAGGGCGCGTCAACGTAGTGGCCATCGCCCAGGGATCCAGCGAACTCAACATCTCGGTGGTGGTGCCTGCGGCCGACGAAACAAAAGC
>JBBRUO010000218.1:0-9010 GCA_038247725.1 Gemmatales bacterium | reverse complement strand
TGTGGTTTTTTTGTGGGGTGGCGGGCCCCCCCGCGGGGCCGGTTTGGCCGGGTGCCCCCGCGGGGGCGGGCCCCCCCCCCTCCCAAATTCCGACCCGCCGTCACGCGGCCGGGGCGGCCTCGCCCTTGGCGGCGGCCACCGCCTGCAACTTGTCGGTGCTGTCGATGACTTCCTTCAGGAGCCTCTCCAAATCGTCGTTCCCGTCCAACTTCTGAAGCAGGCCGTTCAGGTGCCGCCGCATCGTCAGCATCTCGTTCAGGGCGGGCACCTGCTCGGCCACCCGGCCGGGATCGAAGTCGGCCATCGTCTTGAAGAACAGCTCGACGTTCAACTCCTGGTCGGCCTCCTCGGTGAGGCGGTTGGGCACTCGCAGGGCTACGCGGGGGGCGACCGCGGCCATCACCGACGTGAAGTTCTCGGCCGTGATGGCGGCGAACTTCCGCTCCTTCATGGCCTTCGGCTTCACCCCCTGGGCGGACAGGTCGGCCATCACGCCCAGCACGAACGGCAATTCCAGGATCGGCTCTTCGCCTTCGGTCTCCACGTCGTACTTGATCTGCACCCGCGCGGGAGTGGCGAGTCGTTGGCGGTCTTGGCTGTCCATGAGTTCCCCTCGGGAGTGGGCGTGACGGGCGCGATGCTGCTGTCAGTGTATGCGAACGCCGGCCGACTCCCGGACACTCTAGCCGGCGACGGAGCGTCGTTCAATGCGGTCGGCGGAAACGATTGCGACAACCGCCCAGTTACGGCACATCGCGGCCCAGGAGTCGGTCGAGTTCGGTCAGCGCCCCGCTGTCGCGGAGGATCGCCTGCATCAGCTCCGGGAACGGCAGTTGGCCGAGTTTCACGCACCGCTCCAACAGGAACGGCACCGGGCTGTGCGGCTCGATTCGCTTCAGGGCACCGGCGATCCGCTCCAATTGCCCGTACAGGGCCTCGCGGGAGTCCCCTCCGGCCGGGCGTCCGGCGGTGGTGCCGGCATCCCCTGCCGGTGCGACCTCCCCGCCGTTGTCGTCCTTGGCGTCGTTCGCCAAGCCCCGGCGGGACACGATGTCCTCGACGAACGCCCGGCAGTTCCGTACCGCCGTACCCAGGTTGTTCGGGTCGCTCCCGGTCAGTTCCGGGGCGTTCTCGGTGCCGAGCCGGGTTTTCAGTTCCTTCGCCAGCGCGAGCAGCGCGGCCTCGGCGTCGGCTAAATCTTGCCGGGTGGCGAGTACCGCCCGGTCGTCGCACTGGCCGAGCGCGGCGTCGAGATCGGCTTGCCGCGCGGGGTCGAGCGAGTCGAAGTAGGTGAACCGCTCGCCGCCGCACGCGACCAGCGGGAGCAGTTGCACCGTCTGCGGGAACTCGGCCTGTTCGTCGGCCGCGTTGTTCACCCACTTGAAGCGGTTGCCGCGGGCGGGGTCGTCGGGCTGCTTGGGGAGCGGGTGCAGCCAGTCCCAGCACTCGGCGACCATGCGGGCGGCCAGGGTCAACCCGTCGCGGAGGCCGGCCACCCCGTGCAGGCGGGTGTTCGCCTCGATCAGGCGGACCAGCAGACCGATGTCCTTCGACGTGTTCGTCAGCGCTTCGACGGCGTCGTCGCGAATCGCCCGGAAGTCCGGGGCGGGGCGCTGGCCGGGGGTCGCGCCGTCGGCGGACGCCGGGGCCGGCTTCCGCAGCCGTTCCAGTTCGCTCCGCAGCGCGGCCGGCAGTGTGACCCCGCCGGGGGCAGCGGCGTTCGGGATCGGCTGCAACAGCGCGTCGATGTCGAGGGTCGGATCGGAACTCACGGCGGCTCGTGGGGGTTGGGGTGCTACTCGCGTTCCACGACCGTCAGCGGGATCACCCGGCGGGTGACGGGCACGCTGGCGTCGGGCGGGAAGGCGCGGAAGATCGGGTACTTGCCGGTCTGGTGCGCGCTCCGCACGACCACCGGTTTGCACTCCTCGGCGGCGGCGTACACGAGGTAGTGCTGCGTGCCGTACGCGGTCAGCGTGAATTTGCCGTTCGGGTTCATCGCGACGACGGTCTTCTTGTTCGCGGCCGGTTCGCCGCCGGTCGTGGGCGTATCGACGGTGACGTTCCACCCGCGGTCGAACTCGGGCGACGACACGTACGCCAGACGGACCACCCCGGCGCGGTTCAGGGTGACGGCGATGCCGATGTCCGACCCGCCAGGAATCTTGGCCGCAACCGGCTTCCCGTCCGGCCCGGTGACCTCGACCGACAGCGCCGGCCCACCGGTCGATTCCGTGTCGCGGACGTACCAGGACGTGACCGGGGCCGGCGGATCAGTCTTCGCCACCGAGAATGGCCGCGGCGTCGGCCCCGCGATCATCTTCCGGGCCGGCTCATCGTCAATCACTTGGCTTAGCGCAGCCAGCGCCGTCAACTCCTCGGCCAGCGGTGTCGGCTGGCCGTCGGCCCGGAGTTGATTCGCGAGCCAGTCGCCACGCAGAAACAACTGCGGGCGGAACGGGTTCGGCTTCGGGTGGTGCGGGTTCATCCCGGCCACGGCGTCCGCCGCGCCGGCGGGGAGTGCCGCCGGGGAGTACGGATTCTCCAGCCAAATCAGGTCGAATGGAATCATCGGGTACACCCCGATCATGTCGGTGGTCGGCTTGAACAGGCCGAGGGCGTGCCACTCAGGGTCGCGGATGTCGAACCGGAAGGTGGTCGCGGCGGCGTCCACTGGGATCAGGGCGTTCACCATCCCGGCCGGCTTCACCGCCGCGTGTAACTCGGCTTCCGCCTTGGACAACAGTGTCAGCGCCGCGTCGAGATCGGCCGACGACTTCGCCGGGGTCAGCAGGTGGGCGAAGCTGGCGTACCGGGTGTACGGCCGCGCCGCCTTGTCGAGCGGGCCGTTCCAGTCGGCCAGGACGGCGGCGGCAGTGGCGGCATCGCCGAACCGATTCGGGTACTCCGGCGCGTCGGCCGCCACCCACTGCTCGATGGTCGCGATTTCGGCGGCCGTCGGCCGGGGGTGGTTTCCCAGCGGCATCGACCCGTCCTTGATGAACTCGACGATGAGCGCCCGGTCCTTGGCGGCGAACGGGGCCGGCTGGGCGTGGGTGAGGGTCGCCCGGTGGTCGAACACGTTCAGCCGCCCGACGGCGTCTTTCTCCCCGTGGCACTGGCCGCAGTAGGTGGTGAGGATGAGCCGGGCGCGGATGGCCAGGTCGCCGGTCACGCGGTGAACCGGCACCGCGCCGGCCGCCAGCGGCGCAACGAGCAGCAGGGCGAAGGTGGCGACGAGCGTTCGCATGGCGGTGTCCTCGTAGTGTTTCTCGCTCGGCGGTGCCTCGCGCTTCTCAACTCACCGCCGCGCCGACACCACGACGGTGCGGGGCAGGCGGGCGCGGTCGGGGAAGCACGTCGGCGTCTGGTCGTCCCGCTCCTCGGTCACCCGCTTGCGGATGTAATCGAACAGCTCCTGGCAAGACAGCGTCCCGTCGCGGTCGGTGTCGGCCACCGGGAAGGCGGCGTTCTTCTTCGCCCCGACGGTGATCGCCTCGGTCAGGGCGGCGGTGAACAGGCCGTGCTTCAGGTCGTCGTTCTCGTAGGACTTCTGCCCCGGCCCGCAGGCGGCCAAAACGAACGGCCCGAGGCCGTTCGGGACGAACTTGCGGATGACATCCGTTTTGGCGGCCCACCCCGACCGGCACACGTCGAGCAGCACCATCTTGCGGCAGTTGATGCCGGCCAACTCCTCGTACAGTTCGTCGGCGGTGATGATCGCGTCGCCCGGTTTGCCGGTGGCGAAGTTCGGGCAGCAGAAGGCGAAGCGGATGTCGGTGTAGGTCTTCTCCGGATCGACCACCGCGTCGGCGATGACTTCGGTGACGGCCTTCTCGTCCTTCTTGCGGCCGATCAGTTGCCCGTGCCCGGCCAGGAACAGGACCAGCATGTCGTTCGGCTTCGCCACCTTCTTCAGTGCGGCGAGGTCGGCGAGCAGTTTCTTGCGGACGACGGCGGCGTCTTTTTCCAGGCCGAGTTGCCCGGCGGGGAAGTGCCGCTTCGCCCCGACGTGGGCGGTGAACGAGTCCGTCACCAGGCTGGCGTCGGCGACGGCGTACTTCAAGTCGCCGACGACGCCCCGCGCGCCGCTCACCACCCGATGTTGCTGGTAGTCGTTCACCCCGACGGCCAGCCCGAGTAGGTTCGGCGGCGCGGGAGCGTTCCGGTTGGTGAGGACGCGGGTCGCCGTCTCCAACCGGTCGCCGGCCTGGTTGTACCTCTGCACGGTCAGGACGTTGTCGCCGTACGGCACTTTCCGCTTGTCTTCGCTGCGGAAGACGGCCGGGTCAAGACGCACCGTGTCGTCGAACGGCTTGGCGGGGTCGTGGACCCACGCCTTGTACCGGTAGTCGTTCACCCACAGTTCGACCCGGTTCGTCAGTTTGTCCACGTCCGACCCGCGGCGCTCGACCGTCACCCGCACCGTGACCGGCTTGTCCGTCACTTCCAGGCGGTCCACCGCCAGCCGGATGGGGGCCGGCTCGGCGAGGCCGACGCCGACGGGCGGTTCTTGTCGGCCGATCCGGTCGAGCGCGGCGGCGAGGTCGCGGTCGCGGACCAGCGTCCGGACGACTTCGTTCCGCTGATACCCCTTGTAGTTGCTGAGCGGGTGGAACCGCGGGGCCTGGTTCGGTGTCGGCCCGTTCAGGTGCCAGCCGACCAACTCGTCCCCGTTCGGGCTGGCCGTCTGGTAGTACGACCCGTTCCACATCCAGGTGACCCACTCGGCCGGCTTGTCGTCCGGGGTGAAGGTCGGGTACAGCTTCCACAGCGGCCGGTGCTTCACGCTGGTGTGGACGTCGCGGGTCGCGCCGCCCTTGGTCCGCACGTGGAAGTAGAGCTGCCGGAGCGGGACGGCCTCGCCGAGGGCCGCCCGCGCGGCGGCGAGGTCCGCTGCCGTCTCCCGCGCCGCTTCCGCTGCTCCGCGTTCGTCCGGGATGTCCGGCCCGTTGCGAACCGGCGTCCCTTTCGCCGCCGGACGGCAGTCGAACACCCTTTGGTTGCCGACGGCTAACAGCTCCACCTCGTCCCCGACTTGCAACCCGGCTTCCCACCCCGGCGAGCCGACATCCACCGCCGTCACCACCGGTCTGGCCGGCGTCCCGACTTCGCCGAACGACGCGCCGAGGTCGGGCAGGGACTTCCACCCGCCGAGGTGATACGCGGCGAGCGTGTGGTCGGCCCCGCCGGTGACGAACCAGCCGCCCTTCGCGTCGTCCACGGCCGCCACCGACAGCACTTCGCCGGAGTGGCCGATGTACACCCGCTTGGGGGCGAGCAACTTCGCCTTGGAATTCACGGCCGGCAACTCGAACAGGGACGCCCCGTAGTAGTGGCCGACGATCAGCCGCGTCGGTGCGGTGTCCGTCTTTTTGAGGAAGGTGAAGCACGTCGGCTTGTTGAACAACTTCGCCTCAATGTCCAGCCGCACCCGCGCTTCGTCGGGGTGGACGGCGTACCACAGGTCCCGGTTCGCATTGTCCGGCTCGACACGCCACCCGTCGGCGGTCGTGACGGCGGCCACCCACCGTTTCGGAGCGTTCGGGGACGGGATCAGCTTGGTCAGGTCCATCCAACTCCAGTCGCCCGCCCCGCGGCCGTTCGGCAAGTCGGCGGCCGGATCCCGCTTGGTCCGCATCCCCAGCGCCGAGCCGTCGGCGGCGAGGGCCAACTCCCACACGCGGCGGCCGGACCCCCGCACCACCGTCAGCGGCTTCTCCGGCGCGGCCAGATCGAGGAGCGTCACCTCGCTGGCGTCCCCGCCGGCGACCGCCAGCCGGTTCAAGGTGGGGTGGAAGGCGAGCGCCTCCGCCTGCCCGCGGAACGGCAGTTCCTGATCCGGCTTCTGCTTTTTCGCCGGGTTGTCGTAGAGGTACAGCATATCGTCGGCGTCGTTGTGGAACTGCGGGTGGTCGTCCTTCGCCGGCACCACCGACGCCACGGCCACCGCCACGGTTCCGGTCTTCGGGTGAACGGCCACGGAGCGGGCAAAGTGTTCGCTCGGCAGCTCGAGAACCGACGACTGTTCCTGATTCAGCTCGCGGACCAGCACCCGGTTGGTGGCATCGCAGGCGACCACCAGTCGGTCGCGCGGGCGGTCGTACACGGCGCGAAACACGCCGACGCGATTGTCGCCGATGTGGACGTCGAACAGCGACTTCGCCGGGGCGGGGTTCTGGTACCGCACCGTGCCGAAGGTGGTCGGGTTAGCGATGTCGTACTCGACGACACTCCCCTCGCTCCGGACGGTGACTAGCGTGTCCTTTCGGAAGAACAGCGTCACCGGCGGATCGGAGAATTTTTCGAGCGCGCCGTCCGGCCGCCGAACCGTGCGAGGGGCCTTCCCCCCGACCCACAGCGGCAGGTTACAGCGGCGGCCGGCGCGGTCGGGCACCACCCGCTCCCGCGGCTGCCACAGCCAAACGCTGCCGTCACTGGTGCCGAAGGCGACCGACTCGCCGTCGGCGGCGAAGGCCACCGTCGGCACCGTGCCGACGTTGACCCCCCCCGTCAATTCGTCCGGCCAGGTGATGAGTTGCTTCGTTCGGCCGTCGAGGTGGTCGCGGTCGAGGAGGGCGACGCTGCTCGTCCGCAGGCCGAACCCGCCGACCAGTACCCGCTTCCCGTCGGCCGACACGTCGAACGACTTCACCCCGCCCCGCTGTTCCCGCCACGCCGGCCAGCGGAGCACGTCCGTCTTCGCCGGCGCGGGGTCGAGGCCGCCGACCGCGTGCCGCCACCCGGTGATCACTTTGTCGTCCCCCGCCGCGAACAGCATGTCCCCGGCGGGGGTGAAGCGCAGCACGTCGCACGTCCCGTGGCGGCCGTCGCCGGCGCGGGGCACCACTTCGGGCAACTCCCGCGAGCGGCGATCCGCCATCTGTTGCTCGGGGGCCAAGACGGAGACCGCCACGATCAGGAAGTGGATGAACGGGCACGGCATGGCGTCACCTGGGGTGGGGGTTCACCGGGGTATGCGATTCCGCCGGCGGGAGCGGACGTGTCACTCGTCGTCGTCGGCCACCTCGACGCCTTTCGCCACCTTCTCCACCCGTTCGAGCGACCGCCGCACCTTGCGGTCGTAGGTCTTCAGCTTCTCGGCGATCTCCGTGGACGAGTGCCCCTGAATTTTCAGTTCCACGACGCTCCGCTCGAACGGCTTGAGCTTCTTCAGGAAGTCCTCCAACTCGTCCACCATCGCCACCGCCGCGTCCGGCGTCGGCTCGGTGCCGGCCACGCGGTCGAACGGGTCGCCGTCGCACCCGCCGCCGGCCGTCTCCGCGTTCGGGTCCCGCTTGGCGGCGAGATGGTGCTGAATTCGCCGCAGCGTCTTGCGGACGGTCAACCGCACCAGCAACTTGAACAGGTCGTTCTCCTGTTCGAAGGCGAAGTCGCCGTCCTTGAGGTGGACGAAGAAGGTGCGGAAGGCGGACTGGATCACGTCCTCCGGGTCGAACCGGCTGACCATCCGCTGGCCGATCCGCCGCTTCGCCAGCCGCATCAGTTGCTCGCAGTAGCGGTCGAAAATTTTCCGCGCGGCGTCGTCGTCGCCGGCCTGATACCGGGCGGCGAGGTCGATGTCGTCGGGCGGGTCGGAATCGGGCACGGCACACCCTCCGGTGCGTGGGGCGAGGGCGGTGGTTCTGACGTTAAGGTAGTCGTGGGGCCGGGGGGCCACAAGGGAGGCGGCGTGGCGAATGGTGGGGGAGGTCATCGGAGAGGCTCCGACATTGTGGATAAATGTATATTTGAGTTCCGTTCACGGTTTGTCAAGTGAATATGTAATTTTGTATACTGATTTTTCCCTCCCGGCTCGGCCGGAACCCATCGGCGGCTCAGGAGTAGAATTGCCGTTCGCGTGGAAAGCGCCCACGTCGGACGGATCTTTTTCGGTTCCCACTCGCGAAACGAAAAAACGGCACCGGGGAGAGCCGGTGCCGTTCGGGAACACCGGCTCGGAGGCCGGTGCCACGGAGTCACGTCAGCCTCAGCCGGCGGCCGGGTCCTTGCCGTCGATCCACGGGCCTTCCAACTTCTGGTAGTCCGGCGGGCTGATGGTGCTGCCCTTGTCGCCGCCCTGCCAGCCGATGATCTGGTTCGGCTTGCCCCGCTTCTCGCTGCGGGTTTCCCACTGGGTGGCCCAACTGGCGTCGGCCTCCTTGGTCTTGCGGGCCTCGGCGTCCCACGCCAGCACCTTGCCGAACCGGTAGCTCTGCACGCCCATGTTGACGGTGCTGAACGCGGCCGCGCCGAGGTCCACCGAGCAGAGGGTTTCCCGCCGCTTGGCGTCCTTCTCGTTCATCCGCACGTGGGCGAGGAAGTCCTCCCACAAGGCGTAGGTTGCGTTCCCCGTCTTCGGGTTCTCGTACACGTGGGTGGGGGTGCCGAAGCCTTGCATCGGCTTGGCCGGGCCGCCGGCGATGTTCTGGCCGTACACCTCGAACCCCTTCATGTAGTCCCCGCCGCCGGTGAACTTGATGGTGGCGAGGCGGCCGCGGATCAGTTCGCCGAGTTGGGTGTCGTTGCACATGGTCGCGCTGATGATGACTTGGCAGCCCTCGTTGTAGTCGGCGACGACGGTGCCCACGTCCGGCACGTCACGGCCGTCGTACTCCAGGAAGATGCCGCCGGCCCCGACCACGCGGGCCGGGTACCGCACGCCCATGGCGGCGATCAGGTGCGTCGTCTGGTGAACGAACAGGTCGGTGAACATGCCGCCGCCGAACGGCCAGTAGCACCGCCACTGGGCCCACACGGCGCGGTCGAACGGCATGTCCGCGGGGGCCGGCCCGAGTTTCTCGCCGGCGACCTCGAACTTGTGCCCCAGCCACATGTCCCAGTCGATGGTCTTCGGCGTCATGTCCTTCTTCAGCGGGTAGTACCGCCACTGGCCGCCGATGTAGTTGCGGTAGTAGCTGGTGGTGCCCTGGAAGACGTGGCCCAGGCTGCCGGCGGCGATGTACTTGTACGCCTCCTGCCAGGTCGGGTCGGCCATGCTCTGGACGCC
>JBBRUO010000217.1:0-9016 GCA_038247725.1 Gemmatales bacterium | reverse complement strand
TGCGGCTGTGTGACGGCACCGACGTGGATTTGGAGTAATGGTCGTCCGCACTCTCCGTGTGCGGGTTCCGATGTCGTCCGCACACTCCGTGTGCGGACGACTTCACCGTTCGTCTTCGGGTTCGCCGATGGCGCGGCTGTACTTCGCCAGCAGCAGTTGCACCGCCTGGATCGTCTGCCACTCGTTGAACCCGATCTTCACCTCGGTCCCGTCCTCGTTCGCTTCGATGTTCTCGACGGCCGAGGTCAGCCCGCGGTGCATGTAGTCGAAGATCTCGGACAGGCGGGCCGACTGGGACGCGGTCAGCTTGTTCGGCAGCGGCGGGATGTCGTCCTCGCGGTACCGCCAGTCCGGCCCCTGCGTGTCGTGCGGGTCGCCGCCGTCGTGGGTGCGGGCGAACAACTCGCCGGAGCGGGCGGCGGCGGCCAACTCCGCCGCTTGCACCGTCTGCACCCCGCCCTCGGCGGCCGGCACCCCGGCCTTCACCAGCTTCCGCGACTCGATCTCCTCCATCGTCCCGAACAGCAGCATGGTGCGGCCGATGGAGATCTGGTCGCCGGCCCGCAGACGGCGGATCTGCACCGTGGACCCGTTCACGCGGGTGCCGTTGGTGCTGTCCAGGTCGGTCAGGATGATGTCCCCGTCCTCGGTCTGCACTTTGGCGTGATACCGGCTGACCCGTTCGTCGTTCAGCCGGAGGGCGTTCCCCTCCTCACGGCCGAGCGTCACCGGCAGGGGGATGTTGCGGTACACGCGGCCCTTGTCCACGCCTTCGAGAACGAGGAACGTGACGTTACGCATGGCTCGGACCTCGGCGGGCATCGGAACGCGGATCGGGATGCGGCGCAACGCCGTCACGAGGATTCATAGTACACGGCCGTTTCTCGGATTGACAGCCGAGGCGATTTCCTCGTGATTCTTAGACGTATGAACCTCACTGGCGGAAACTTTCGCCCACGCCTCACGCACCCGCGCCTGCAATCGTGGTTCCGAGGCGGGCACCCACGCCGCCGTCGGCAGCGCCCGGAACCACGTCCGTTGCCGCTTGGCGAACTGCCGCGTCCGCGTCTGGATGGCCGTCGCGGTCTCGGCCCACGACGGGCCACCGGCCAAGTGCGCGAACACCTCCGGATACCCCAACGCCTGCCGGGCTTCGCCGCTGAGCGGTCGGGGCAGCGCCAGCAACCGCCCCACTTCCTCCAGCCAGCCGCCGCCCAGCATGGCCAACACCCGCGCGTCGATCCGCCGGTACAACTCCTCGCGCGGCCAGTCCAGCACCACGCACGGCAGCGGCGCGGGGGCTTCCGCCCACGACGTTTGCAGGGTACTCAGTGGCACGCCGGTGGCGTCGAACACCTCCAGCGCCCGCACGACCCGTCGCACGTCATTCGGGTGCAACTTCAATGCCGCTTTCGGGTCCACGGCGACCAATCGCTCGTGCAGGGCCGCCTTCCCGATCCGCGCCGCCTCGGCTTCCCACTTCGCCCGGATCGCCGGATCGACCGGCGGCGCTTCGAACAGCCCGTGCAACAGGGCCTTCAAGTAGAACGGCGTTCCGCCGACGAAGATCGGTGTCTTTCCCCGCCCGCGGATGTCGGCACACGCCGCCGCCGCGCGGTCCAGCCACCACGCGACACTCCCCGACTCCCACGGCTCCAGCACGTCGATCAGGTGGTGCGGCACGCGATCCCGCTCGGCAGCGGTCGGCTTCGCGGTGCCGATGTCCATGCCCCGGTACAGGGTCATGGAGTCCATCGCCACGATCTCGCCGCCGAGTTCCACCGCCAGTTCGAGCGCAACCGCACTCTTCCCCGACCCGGTGGCACCGGTGAGGACGAGCGCGTCGGCAAAGGCAGCGGGAGTTGGGGGCATGGGCATGTCTTGTGAGCGCGCCGCGCCGGCAAGTGGCGAGCCGCCTCGGAGATCGGCCCCTTGCCGGCGCGGCGGGCTAACGGAAATCGTAGATCGCGAAGCAGCCGACTTCCGCGACCGGCGTGAGGCCGTTCAGCCAGTCGATGATCGCCAGTATGTCCGGCCGGCGATCCGGGCAGGCAGTGAGGAACGTGCGCCCGACGGCGAAGTACCCGCCCGCACACGCACTCCGAACGAACTCCACCGACCGCCCCGGAAGTACATGCAAAGGTACGGCGTGGAACGGCGGTCGAAAAGCGTTTGGGTCGGTGCCATAATACCAGACGTGCAACGTCGGTTCGCCGTTCGCGGTCCACCACTCGCGCAACTCCGGGACGCCCTGCCCCCAGTCGAAATTGGAATCGGTCAGGTTGTCGCCCGCGCGGGCCGTCCCGCCCCAGAACTGGTTCTGATACCGCAACCCGTGGGGGGCGGTGACGATCGCGAGGACAATCGACGTGGCGACCGCGATCCACCCGCACCAGCGCCACCGACCCGAGGAGACCGCCACGCTCACGGCCAGAATCAGGAACGCGACCAATGGGAACACCAGCCGCACGCCGATCTGCACCCGGCACGTCAGGCTGAACAGCAGCAGCGCGACCGCGACAGCCCCCGCCGGCGAGACCAGCGAACGCGGTCGCATCACCAGACAGCCCGCCAGGAGCAGGAGCAGCGGTTCGCTCAACTTCTGGCTCAGCACCACCGGGAAGTAGTACCAAACCGCGCGGCGGTGGTACTCGCCGAGGGCGAAGACGCCGTGCCCGCGGATGTTGTGTTTCACCTGCTGAACAACGCCCTCCGCCGCGTTCGGGAAGATGCGGAGCTTGTTCGCCACCGCCCGCACCGCGTCGCCGAGGTCGCCGTCCGGCAGCGTGTTCGCCCACTTCACGAACGACGGCTCGACGGCCCAATCCGACCCGACATAGGCGAACACCAGCACCGCCGCGACGACGCCGAGGCTGAGGCCGTCGCGGACGATTCGCTTCGCCTCCCCGCGCCACCAGAGCAGAACCGTGAAGATCAACGGCACGAACGTCACCGCCGAGGCCTTGCACAGAATCGCAGTTCCGGCCCAGACGCCCGGCACGAAAACCCGCCTCCCCCACCCCGACCGGCGACCGCGGAGAAACGAGTTCGTCGCCGCCAGCACCGCCGCTGTCACCGCGATGTCCGTGGTGGCGAGGGCCGCGTGCGCGATCAGGCTCGGCTCGAAACCGAGCAACCCGACGGCGATGCCGGCCGCCGCCGGCCCGCCCCACCGCCGCGCCAGCCGGAACCCGGACACCAGCAGCAGCCACCAGAACGGCAGGTTCATCGCCCGTGCGACGGGAAGCAACTCGTCGAGTTCCTCGACCGTGTCGAACGACTCGCCCCGGTGTCGCTCCCACAGGTGCAGCGGCAGCGTCTGCACGTCCACCGGCAGGGGCATCGTCCCGGCCCGCATCAGTGCCACCGGCGAACCGGTGCGCCACGAGTCCAACCCTTTCGCGATATAAAACGGCTCATCGAACGTCGGCCCAATGCTCCGGGACGTGTGGACGACCAGCACCGAGGACGCGACCAGCACGAAGGTGAGCCACGCCACTTCCCGCCACCGGAGCGGGGTTGTCGGGCCGGACGGCGGTCGGGTATCGTCGGGGGTCATGGCGAGTGGTGTAACACGAACGCCGATTCCCTGACAAGGCGTACCTTCCATGCCGTTCCCGCAGTTCGACCGCTCCCGGCTGCTCGTAAAACCGCTCGCCGAGCGACAGCACGACCTCACACTCGACGTGGTGCAAGCGCTGGATTCGCCAGTCGATTTCGCGCACCCGTCGGTCCCGATCATCGGCGAGCGGTTGCGGTCGGCGAAAGGCAGCGGCGCGGCGCGGATGTGGATGATGGGCGGGCACGTCGTCCGCGCCGGCACACAGCGGCACCTCATCGACTTGATGGACCGGGGCCTCGTTTCGCTGATCGCCATGAACGGGGCCGGGCCGATCCACGACTACGAGTTCGCGCTCATCGGGGCGAGTACCGAGAGCGTGGCCCGGTACGTCCGCACCGGCGAGTTCGGCCTGTGGACGGAAACCGGACGCATGAACGACGCCATCAAGGCCGGGGCGAAGCAGGGTCTCGGCCTCGGCGAGAGCCTGGGCAAGGCCATCGCGGAGGGCGACTTCCCGCACAAGGACATCAGCGTGCTGGCGCAGGCGTACTTGCGGAAAATCCCGGTAACGGTCCACATCGGCATCGGGTACGACATCATCCACGAGCACCCGAACGCCGACGGCGCGGCCCTCGGCCAGACGAGCTACACGGACTTCCTGATCTTCGCCGAGCATGTCCGCAACCTGGAAGGCGGCATCGTGTTGAACTTCGGCACGGCGGTGATGGGGCCGGAAGTGTATTTGAAGGCGCTGGCGATGGCCCGCAACGTGGCCCACCAGGACGGCACGTCCATCGCCAAGTTCACCACCGCCGTGTTCGATCTGATCCCGCTCGACGACGACTACCACCGTCAGGCCCCGAAGACCGACCCCCGCTACTATTACCGCCCGTGGAAGACGATCCTCGTCCGCACCGTCGCCGACGGCGGCGAGAGCTTCTACATCCAGGGCGACCACCGGCAGACCGTCCCCGCCGTGTGGGAAGCGGCCACCGCCTGACGAACCGCGACTCAATACGGCAACTCCGCCAGCACCTCGCGGATGCGGAGGAGCGTCCACGCCGTCCCCGGCACGGCGTCGAACGGCCACGCCCGGTACGGGGAGTACGTCGGCTCGTAACTGGGTGGTCGCGTCGAGTTTGAGCCGGGACGGCCGTCACGTTTCATCCCGGCTTGATCTTCCACCCGTCGCCCCCTTCTGCTTCGTCGTCTGCCGCCATCTCGGTGGTGTCCTCGTCGTCCTCGGTTAGGCCACTCTTCAGCGACTCCTCTTGCATCGCCCGCGTCAGCGGCGACATGGCCTTCCGCAGCAGGTCCCGCATCTGCTGCTGGTCGGGCGCGATGCCGGTGAACAGTTCGAACTGCGCCGCCGCCTGCCGGACGAACATCTCCACCCCGGACACCAGCCCGCACCCGCGGGTCTCGGCGTCCCGCAGCAGTTGCGTCCGCTCCGGCGTGTAGACGGTGTCGAACACGAGCAGGCCGGGCTTCAGGAAGCTGGCGTGGATGGGCGACTCGTTCACGTTCGGGTGCATCCCCACCGGCGTGCAGTTGATGAGGATGTCGCACTGGAGGACGCCGTGGCGGGCGGCCCAGTCGCACCACTTGCAGCCGATCTCGGCGGCCAGTTTCTCGGCCCGCTCGGCGGTGCGAGAGGTGATGGTGATGTGCGCGCCGGCCCGGTGCAGGGCGTGCGCGACCGCCCGTGCCGCCCCGCCGGCCCCCAGCACCAGGACGAACTGCTGGCCGAACTCCGGGGCCGTCGTGCCCTCCGCCGCCGCCTTCGCGTCCAGGTGGTCGCGGATCGCGCCGACGGCCGCCGGGCTGTCGGTGTTGACGGCGAAGAAGCCGCCGTTGGGCCGGGCCAGGAGGGTGTTCGCCGACCCGCTCGCCTTCGCCGTCGGCTCCCACTCGGTCGCCACTTCCACCGCCGCCTCCTTGTGCGGGATGGTGACGCTGTACCCGCTCACCGGCACCGCCGCCAGCGCTTCCGTCACGGCCGGCAGCCGGCGATCCGGCACCCGCACCGGCAGGTAGACGGCGTTCACCTTGTGCCGCAGGAACATGTGGTTGTGCAGGATCGGGCTGAAGCTGTGGGCCACCGGGTCGCCGAGCAGGCAGTACACCTTCGTGTCGGCGGTGATCGACCGCACCGGGTAAGTGGTGCGAAAGTCGTCCACCGCCGGCATGCCGGGGGCCAGTTCGCGGTCGCGGTTGAACAGGGCGTAGATCCACGGCGCGCCGTGCCTCAGCGCCAGGAACCGGGTGGGGAAACCGAGGTCGCCCATGCCGAACGCGATGGTCGGCTTGGTCGCCCGCTTCTGAAGGGCCACCACCCGCTTCACGTCGTCCGGCGTCTGGGTCAGGACGGCGAGCTTGAACACGTCGCCGTCCTGCTTCACCATCTGGTCGTAGATGGCGTCCAGGTCGAGGGGCGTCTCGGTCGTGTTGTGGTAGCTGATGACCCGCTTGACCGGGCCGAACCGGGGGACCTGATCGGCCACGTCCGTTTCCAGATCGACCCACTCGAAGCAGCCGGAGACGATGGCCTGCCGCAGGACGGTCAGCCGCTCGGCGTCGGTGCCCGGCCACCGCCCGCCGTCGGCCGGCCGCCGGATCGTCCCCAGCCAGGCGCACGCCTTGTGCGGCATCAGCCGCTTGAAGTCCACGGCCTTGGCCAGGAAGTCGAGGCGGACTTCGAGGAACTTGGCCTTCCGCGCGGCCTCTCGCAGTTCCACCTGCATCATCTTGTGCCGGGTGCGGGCCACCACCGCGCACACCCGATCCGGGACTTCCGCCATGCTGACACACCTCGGCGCGGGAACGGGCGACACTCCCGTTATCGGCGGGAACCGGCGGAACAGCAAGGCGGCCGTCACGCATCCACGATCATCGGCAGGTCGTGCGCCCACGTCACGCACATCCGGTACAGCAGCCCTTGCATGGCCCGCTCGCCGGCGTCCGCGCTCGGCTCGCCCAGGTTCGGCACCGTCCGCGCCGGGCGGTCGGCGGCGGACAGGTTGACGAGCATGTCGAACTGGTCCGGCGTGGTCGGCAGGTACCCGTCCACCCCCACCGCCCCGACCCACGCGAGCACCATGCACATGTGCCACGGGTTCAGTTTCGGGCCGACGCCGAGCAGGGCGTGGAACAGGTGGTCCGACGTCACCTCCGTCGCACCGAACTCGTTCGTCGGGAGCGGCCGCGTGAGGGCCGTCGCGGACTCGAACAGCCCCCGCTCGCGGAACGACTTGACCGCCGAGCCGTCATATTTGAAGTCCCGAATCGCGCGGAGCAGCAGGTGCCCGCCGACGGTCTCCGGCGGTTGCACGCGGGCGAGCAGCCACGCCTCGGCCGACCGCGGGATCGGGTACAGGACGGACCCCACGCACCCACCCGGCCGCCCGCCCCGGTTGACCACGCACGTCGCGCACTCCGGGGCGATGGCGTCCAACTCGCCCGCCTCGCGCTCCAGTTCCGGGAGAAGTACCGACCGTTCCGTCCGCTTTGCGTCCGCCGCCACCGTGACCACTTTCACCAATGCCGTGGCCGGGTCGCGGCCGTCCCGTTCGGCGGACTGGCGGACGAACGCCGCCTGATCGCGGGCGCGGAGGAGGCCCATCAGGGCACGGGTGCCGGCGTCCGTGTCGCCGTGGCCGAGCGTCTGCTTCGGGGCGCACCGCAGGTCGATCACCACGTTCATCGCCATGCGGGCACCTCTGAAGGTAGTCCGCACTCTCCGAGTGCGGAATGGGGAAGACCGCACTCGGAGAGTGCGGACGACCTCGACATTCACCCGCCCACTGCTGCGTCCAATAAGTGCCGCACACTCTGCACCACGCGGACGCAGTGATCGACGGCCGGCGGGCCGTGCCGCAGGGCTAACTCTCGCACCGCCTCGATCAGCTTGATCCCGGTGTCGGCGTCGGTGACGGCGTTCGCGTCGGCGGACATGCCCCGCTTCAGGCGGTCCAGCATCTCTTCCGAGGGCGGTGCGGCGGAGACGTGCGTGGAGAGCGAGTCCGAGATGCCCGCGCTGGCTTTCAACGCCCCTTCCACCGCGTCGAACAGCAGCCGGTGCGTCGTCCGCTCGGCGAGGGCCGACCGCAGCAGTTCGGCCCCCACTTCGGCGGCGGCGGACACCAACCTCTTGTCCGCTTCGGTAAATTCCGGCTTGTCGAACAATTCCAGCACGACGTGAACGCCGTTGGCCACCCGCAGCGGTGCGGCCAGCATCGACGTCCGCCCCCGCTCGAACGGCATCAGCCCGAGCGACCCGACGGCGGACGGGCTGAAGTCGGACATGATGCACGGGTCTTGCAGGCTGACGATGCCGGCGGCGAGCGTGCGGCTGAACGGCACGTCCTCGACCGGTAGCGGCTTGCCGTCGATCCCATAGGCGGCCGTGGTCTCACTTCCTTCGGCGGGCGTGTGACGGACGATCAGTGCCCCATCGACCGCACCCGTCGCGCGCATCAGGAAGCGGAACAGCGAGTGAACGGCCGTCGGTAGCGGAACCGGGTCATTCAGCGCGGCCGAACCGCGAACGAGCGGCAGCACCTTTTCCACCGCGTCGCGGAACTCGCCGAGGGTGCGGTTCAGTTCGCGGGTCCGCTTGGCCGGGAGGATGCGGTCGAGTTGTTTGTGAACGGCCGCGAGGAACGTCTCCCGGCGCAGGTCCTGGTTCTTGTCGAGGTAATCCCGCACGCCCATTCGCAAGGCATCCAGCGGGGTGGCCTGGTTCGCGTACCCGGTGACGAGGATGGCGACGATCTCCGGCTGGAACTCGACGAGGTCTTCGAGCAGCCGCAGGCCGTCCGACCCGGAGCCGAGGTTCCAGTCGAGGACGGCGAGGTCGATCGGGTAAGTGTTGGCCAGTTGGAGGGCGGTCTCGGCGTCGGCGGCGACCAGCGCGCGGACGTTCGGCACCCCGGCCAGCCACTCCTGGAAGGTGCGGCGGACGCCGTCTTCGTCGTCGACAATGAGAACCGTTTCGGGCATGGTGGGTTCGCCGGTGTCTAGTTAGCCCGCCGCGCCAGCACGGGGCAGACCACATGAGGGGCCAGCAGTGATCGGCCGTGCAGCGCCCCACGCCCCTTGCTGGCGCGGCGGGCTAACACAGATCATACACCGCGACGGCCCCGGCGTAGTCCCCGTGCAGCAGCAACAGGGTGGCCCGGAGCTGGCGCAAGTCCTCCCCTCCGCGCAACTGTTCCGCCCGCGCGACGTGCGTCAGCGCCTCGCCCGCCCGCCCGTCGGCGGCGAACCGCTTCGCCGAGACGACGTGAAAGTCCCGCCGCGCCTCCACCGCCATCAGCAACGACAAGTCCGCCCGACACCGCCGACAGGTGGCGGTCTCGTTGGAGGCACGGCAACAGGGGCAAGTGAGGGTCATCGGTTGCCTTCCGCGGAAGTGGTCAATTCAATTTGCGCTCGCGTTGCTCGCGGCGAAGA
>JBBRUO010000216.1:0-9038 GCA_038247725.1 Gemmatales bacterium | reverse complement strand
TCAGGAACTCGACCACCGACTTCAGGGTCTTCTTCATGGCTCTCTCCACGGGTTGAGTGATTGGCCAGTTCGCGGGGGCCGTCCGGGGCACCTGCCCGCGGCATCGACTCGTCCCATCACCGGCGACGAAGGTATTTAGGCCACACGACCGAGCATCGCAAATCCGTCTGGGGGAAATGGCTCGTTTTTCTTGGCGACTTCGCTCAACTTCCGTGCCATACCGGAACCACCGCGACCGGCGCAACCGAACGTGAACACGGCGACGGCGGCGGGCGAACTCCTGTCACGAAACGCAACGAACCCCGCCGGCTGGCGGGGTTCGTCGGTGGACATCAGGCGATCCCCACTTAGCTCGGCTTGATGGAGGAGCCGACGCTGCTGAACGTCTGGTTGCTGGCCCCGCCGATGGCGGTGACGGCGGCGATGCACACCACGATGATGAGGGCCAGCATGACGGCGTATTCCACCGCCGTCGGGCCGTCTTCCCGCTTCAGGAACTCGACCACCGACTTCAGGGTCTTCTTCATGACAGTTCTCCCGTAAATAGAACAGGGGCGGACGAACCGGCGACAACCGCTGGCGTCCCGCGTGGTGGCGACACCGCACACCGATGACGCCATGATGTAGATCGCCCCGCCGACCGGTGCGGCCGATTTTCCCCGACAGCCGACCGAGAAACCCCGGTCGGACGGAAACCCGGACAACAGCCCCCAACCCCCGCACGAGATCGATAACAGATGTCGGATTCTCCCACGACCCGCCGCAGCCTGACCACCACCGCCGGCCCCGGCCGCGCCCCCAACCGCGCCATGCTCCGCGGCGTCGGCTTCCAGGACGCCGACTTCGACCGCCCGATGGTCGGCGTCGCCAGCCTGTTCAGCGACATCACCCCCTGCAACTCGCATCTGGACCGCCTCGCCCGTAAGGGGATCGAAGGCATCCGCGCGGCGGGTGGGGTGCCGCAGATCTTCGGCGCGCCGACCGTGTCCGACGGCATCAGCATGGGCCACATGGGCATGCGGTACTCGCTGGTGTCGCGCGAGGTGATCGCCGACGCCCTGGAAACCGTCGCCGGCGGGATGAATCACGACGGCCTGCTCGCGTTCGGCGGGTGCGACAAGAACATGCCCGGCTGCGTCATGGCGATGGCCCGGCTGAACGTGCCGAGCGTGTTCGTGTACGGCGGCAGCATCCTGCCCGGCATCGGGCCGGACGGCGAGGCGGTGGACATCGTGTCCATTTTCGAAGCGGTCGGGAAGTTCCAGGCCGGGCAGATCGACGCGGCGAAGCTGCACAAGATCGAGTGCGAGAGTTGCCCCGGCGCGGGGTCGTGCGGCGGCATGTACACCGCCAACACCATGAGCAGCGCGATCGAGGCGATGGGCATGAGCCTGCCCTACGACGCCAGTTACCCGGCCGTCACGGCCGCGAAGGAGCGGGAGTCGTTCCTGGCCGGCATGGCCCTGATGCGGTGCGTCGAACGGAACATCCGCCCGCGCGACATCATCACCCGTAAGAGCCTGGAGAACGCCTACACGCTGGTCCTCGCGCTGGGCGGCAGCACGAACGCGGTGCTCCACCTCATGGCCATCGCCAAGGAAGCCGGGGTGCCGTGGACACTGGCCGACTTCGACCGCCTCGGCGAGAAGGTGCCGCACCTCGCGGACCTGAAACCGAGCGGCAAGTACGTCATGTTCGACCTGTACAAGGTCGGCGGCACCCCGGCGGTACTCAAGGCGCTGCTGGACAAGGGAATGCTGCACGGCGACTGCATCACCGTCACCGGCGGCACCCTCGCGGAGAACCTGAAGGACGTGCCGAGCGTCTTCGCCAAGCCGCAAGATGTGGTGATGCCGTTCGACAAGCCCAAACACGCCACCGGGCACATCGCCATTTTGCACGGCAACCTGGCACCCGATGGGGCGGTGGCGAAGTTGTCCGGGTTGAAGCAGCGGAGCATCACCGGGCCGGCCAAGGTGTTCGACGGCGAGGAGGCGTGCGCGAAGGCCATCGAAGCCCGCCAGATCGTGCCGGGGGATGTCGTCGTGATCCGGGGCGAAGGGCCGGTCGGCGGGCCGGGGATGCGGGAGATGCTGAGTATCACCGGCGCGCTAATGGGGCAGGGGTTGGGCGACACGGTTGGCCTCATCACCGACGGGCGCTTTAGCGGCGGCACGCACGGCCTCGTGGTCGGCCACGTCTCCCCGGAGGCGTGGGTCGGCGGCCCCATCGGCCTGTTGAAGGACGGCGACAGCGTCACCATTGATGGCGACACCAAGACTCTCAAAGTGAACCTGCCGGACGCCGAACTCGCCGCCCGCAAGGCCGCGTGGGTTAAGCCCGCCCTGAAGGTCGAACGCGGCGTACTCGCCAAGTACGCGAAACTGGTGTCCAGCGCCAGCGACGGAGCCGTGACGGGGTAAACGGCCGACCCCAACCCGGCGGTTCGGGCCGCCGCGTCGCCGGGTGGATGGCCGCGTCCGCCACCGCCCGGCTCACTTGGCCACGGCGTCGGCCCACTTCCGCAACCGCACCGGGTCCAGGTCGGCGGTGCGGGCACCGCCGACGCACACCGCCCCCCGTACGGCGATCCAGTCCGCGCCCAGCGGCTTGAGCTGTTTCACCTGCTCCAGCTTCAGCGACCCGCCGAGCGCGACGGCCACCCGCATCCGCTTCAGGCCGGCCACCAGTTCCCTCAACTCGGCCACCGGGAGGTAGTCCAGAAGTGTCTTCCCCGTCTTCGTGAACGTGTCGAACAGCACGGTGGTGTAGCGGAACCGCTTGGCGAATTTCACCACCTCGGCCGGCGGCGGGCACTTGGCCTGCTCCCAGTCGGCATAACTGACCAGCACCACCTCGGTGTCGGAGTTCACCTGCCGGCGGGTGTCGAGCAAGTCCTCGCCCCAGCCCGGTGTCGGCGGGTATCCGGCGAGGCCCCACTTGACGTACCGGGGCTTCAGTTCCAGGTGCCAGGCGGCGTCGGTGGTGGCGGTCGGCGACCACTCGCCCAGCGCCGCCGACACCGGCACCGCGCCGCCGACGGCGGCGAGGACGGCGGCCAGCGCCTCGTGGTGGGCCACGCCGAGCGGCCCGCGCGAGGGGTCTTTCACGTCGATCAGGGCGGCTCCGGCGGCGACGGCGACGGCCGCTTCCTCGGCGGTGCGGACGCTAACTAACAGGCCGGGGGTCGGGGGGGGAGTCATGGGTGCGGGCATCCTGTCCTTCGGGCGGGTCGATGATGATAACAGGTCCGGCCGGCGGTGGCAGCGTCACTCCGGACACGGGGAAGAAGAAAGTGTTCCCCGCCACCGCGCGGAACGGCAGCGGGCGGACGTCGGCGAACACGAACCCGTACAGCCGGGGCGGGCGGAACCACGCCGGCAGGTTGCGGTGGCGGGCGGCGTCGGCGGCGAAGGCGGCCTCGTCCGGGTACGTCACGCAGTCCACCAACTCGGCCACGGCGACGACGCCCCCGCCGAGGGTGGCGTCGCGGGTGAGGGCCGGGGTGGAAACGAACGACCACCCGTGCGGGCGGGCGTCGGGCACCTTGGCGGCGTGCAGGAACACCGTGCCCCGGCGGGTGGTCGGCCACGTCCGCACTTCGACCGTCTTGACGCCGGCCGTCAGCAGCGCCGCCCACGGTTGTTTGACCGACAGCGCCACCCCACTGGCCGTCATCAGGCGTCCTCCGGAGAATCGAGTGAATCCGGTCCCGCTCGGTGTACGAATTCCGTGGAAGCCGGTGAGTCCGGGCCAGGGGAGGCGTTTTCGGATTAAAAAGTCCGAGTTCCTTTCCCCAGGCGAGATGTGGGAACCAAACTGTCCATTCAATTGGGGTTCATTCGGCGTCGCGGTTCCGCGATACTTTGGTGAATCCGCCGGCGGGTGGTTGCCCTCCGCCCGCCGGGTGCCATAATAAGTAAGGGGTCTGCGGGCCACCCCGTTCCGCCCGCCACCGACCGACCGTCGGTTTTCCTCGCCCGGAGTGTACGTCGCCCAGTCGTCCCTGCGGGATTCCGGTTCTCCTCGCCCTCCCGGCTCGCGCCGGCGCGACCCACAACCTGAAACCCTCCCCGGCTGGCGAACGGAGTCGTTCATGAATTCGGACAGCGCAGTCATGGTCCCCCCGGTCAACGCCCGACGGAACTGGCCGGGAATCGTCTGGATCGTCGGATTACACATTGGGGCACTGTTCGCCCCGTTCACGTTCACGTGGTCCGGTCTCGTCGTCTTCGGCATCCTGTACGTCATCGCCGGGATGGGCATCACCGTCGGTTACCACCGACTGCTGACGCACCGCAGTTTCCACGTCTCGCGGCCGCTCGAGTACCTGTTCACCATGTGCGGGCTGATGGCGAACGAGGGCGGGCCGATCCGCTGGGTGTCCAACCACCGCCGTCACCACACCCATTCGGACGAGCCGGGCGACCCGCACTCGCCCAAGAACGGGTTCTGGTGGTCCCACATGCGGTGGTGGTCTTACGATGACGAAGTCGCGGACGGCCCGGTCGAGAACCTGCACAACGTGAAGGACTTGGTCCGCGATCCGGTGCAACGCGGGTTCCAGCGGTACCACTACATGATCCCGATCTCGGCCGCGTTCCTCGTGTACTTCGGCGGCGAGTGGTGGAGCGGGTCGGGCGTCAGTTGGCTGGTGTGGGGCATGTTCCTCCGCACCGTGCTCGTCATGCACAGCACGTGGTTCGTGAACAGCGCCGCCCACGTGTGGGGCTACAAGAACTTCGAGACCAAAGACGACTCGCGGAACCTGTGGTGGGTCGCCGCGCTCACCTTCGGCGAAGGCTGGCACAACAACCATCACGCGCACCAGCGGTCGGCCCGGCACGGGCTGCGGTGGTGGGAAGTGGACGTGAGCTACGGGTTCATCCGCATGCTGTCGTTCTTCGGTTTGGCCAACCACATTCACGTCGCCCCGACGCCGAAGGCGAAGGAAGGCAGCCGGCGGTCCGTGTGGCGGGTACTGCGGCCCCACCGCAACTCGTCCCTCCGCAAGGTGGGCTAGTCTGTCGGGCACCCACGGGGCGTGCCCACTACAATACTGTTCTCGGCCGGGCACCCCTTGGGGGTGCCCGCTTCTTTGCACCCACCGGTCATTGCCATGTCACACCTGCTCGTCCGTGCCGCCCGTGGGGAACAAGTAGAGCGCCCTCCCGTGTGGGCCATGCGACAGGCCGGGCGGTGGGACCCGGAGTTCCGCCGGGTGCGAGACGGGGCCGAGTTCTTCGCCTTCTCCGAGGACGTGGAGAAGGCCGCCGAGGCCACCCTCTGCCCCCGCCGCTTCGGCGTGGACGCGATCATCCTCTTCTACGACATCACCACGCTGCCGCTGGCGATGGGGCTGCCGTTCGCGTTGAAGCCGCAGGTCGGGCCGTCACCGGATCGGCCGATTGAAACGCTGGCCGACTTGGATCGCCTCGTCGACGACCCGTCCCCCGACTCGTACAAGCACATTCGCGAGTTGTTGGCCGTCGTGAAACGGAAGCTCAACGGCGACCTGCCGGTGATCGCCTTCGCCGGCGCGCCGTTCACCGTCGCCACCTATTGCATCGGCACCGGCAAGGACATGGCCGCGACGCGGAAGTACATCGCCGAGAAGCCGGCCGTGTGGGACGGGCTTTTGAAAAAGTTATCCGCCGCGACCGTCGGCTTCCTGAACACGCTGGTGGCGGACGGCGCGGACGTGGTGCAACTGTTCGACTCGTGGGCCGGGATGCTGCACGCGGACGAGTACGAGACCCACGCCCAGAAGCACCACGCCGATATCCTCGCGGGGGTGACGGGCGTGCCCCGCATCCTGTTCGCCAAGGAGTGCCCGCACCTCGACGCCATGTGCCGCACCGGGGCGGACGTCATCAGCCTGGGTGCCGGGCACGACCTCGCCGCCGCGCGGCAGGCGTATCCGGATCTCGTCTTCCAGGGGAACGTGAACGAGGAAGTGTTGCGGACGGGAACGCCGGAGACGGTGCGGGCGGCCGTGACGGCGTGCGTGGCGGCGGGCGGCGGCACTCGGCACATCGTCAACTTGAACCACGGCGTCGATAAAGGCACGCCGGTCGAGAACTTCGCGGCGTATGTGAACGCGGTGAAGTTCTCGACCGGCGGTGCCTCCGCCAGTTAGCGGATCATCTGCACCTCGGCGTGCAGCGCGCCGGCCTGCTTCAACGCCTGGACGATGGAGATCAGGTCGCGGGGCGTCACCCCCAGGGCGTTCATGGCGCGGGCCAGGTCGGCCACCGTCATCGTCTTCGGGAGCACCACCGACCGCGACCGCTCCTCGGTGGCCGTCACCTGGGTCCGCGGCACCACCGCCGTCACGCCGCCGCCGAACGGGTTCGGCTGGACGACGAACGGCGACTCGGTGGTCGTGATGGACAGGTTCCCGTGCGTCACCCCGACGGTCGAGATGGTGACGTTCTCGCCGGCCACCACGGTCCCGGTGCGCTCGTTGATGACCACCCGCGCCGGGGTGTCCGGCGTCACCGACACCAGCCCGATCTCGGCCAGGTATTGCACCGGCGACCGCTGCGGGTCGGGCGGCGGGAACACCGTCACCGCCCCGGGGTCCACCGCCACGGCGGTCCGCGGGTAGCGGTCGTTGATCGCGCGGGCGACCAGTCGGGCGGTGTTGAAGTCGGGGTCGCGGAGCAGCAGTTGCGCCTTCCCGTCGCACAGGAACTGGCCCGGCGCTTCCTTCTCCACGATGGCCCCGCCGGGGATGATGCCGGTGTTCACCTGGTTCTTCTGGAGGTTGGCCGCCTGCCCTTGCACGACGAACCCGCCGACCGACATCGCCCCCTGGCCGACGGCGTAGACGGCCCCGTCCGCCCCCCGCAACGGCGTCAGCAGGAGGGTGCCCCCTTGCAGGCTGCTGCCGTCGTCCATGCACGAGACGGTGATGTCGAGGCGGCTCCCCTTGCGGCTGAACGGCCCGATCTCGGCCACCACCATCACCGCCGATATGCTGTTCGAGCGGATCACCGCGTCGGACGGCAACTGGCTGAAGATCTGCGCCGTCACCCCCAACCGCTGGAGCATGTCCACGGCGATCTGCTGGGTGAACGTGCTGCGGGAGCCGGTGTTGTCCAGGCCGACGACGAGGCCGAATCCGATGAGCTGGTTCGACCGCGCGCCGGCCAACTCGGTGATGTCCTTGATCCGCACCTGCGCCGGCGCGGGCACCGCGAACAGGAACAAGAGGAGTAACGGCAGGAAGCGGGGCATGGGAATCCCTCATTTAGGGCGAGTCACTCTCTCCGAGAGCGACTCTGGTTTGGTCTTGTGGTAGAGGCCGTCCTGCCCGTGCGTTGGGAAGCACGGGCAGGAATGCCGTGCCACAAGACTGAAGGCACCGACTCTCGGAGAGAGTCAGCCACCCTACGCACCGTCACCACGGCCAGACGCGGTTCATCACGCGGCCGAAGAAGTTCTGGTTCAGGGTGCGGGTGGCGGGCCCCGCCCCCAGGTAGTTGATGCGGCAGTTGGCGATGTTCGTGGACGGGACGGCGTTGCCGGTGCCGATGTCCTGCGGGCGGACCACCCCGGTGACGCGGAGGACCCGCTCCTCGGTGCCGACCACCCGACTACGATACCCTTCGATCACCAGATTGCCGTTCGGCATGATGTCCACGACGGTCGCCGTCAGCCGGTCGGTGAACGTCCGCCCGCTGGTCAGTTCGGCGTTCCCGTTGAACCGCCGGCGGAAGTTGTTCGACAGGCCGAAGTTCGCCGAGCCGGTGCCGCTGTTGGTGGCGGTGCCGTTCAGGTTGCCGGTCCCGTTGGTCGTGTTCGACTTGTCCAGCGACCGCTGTTCCCGCTCGTTCGCGGTGGTGGACTCGCTGATGACCACCACCACCAGATCGCCGATGTCTCGCGCCCGGTTGTCCTTGAACAGCTCGGCGTACCGCGGGTCGCGGCGGTCCCAGATCGAATCCGCCGCCGCCGGCGACGCCGCCAGGCCGGCCAGGGGAAGGAGCAACAGCCACCGTGTCATGTCTCGCCTCCGGGGAGTTCGCGTCATTCCACTTCCACCGTGCCGGGGCCGCTCACGCGGGCGGACAGCACTTTGTTGGAATCGACATTCCGCACCCGGATCATTTGCCCGACTTTCCCTTCTTCCAGGGATAACCCCATCGCCGTCACCCGCAGTTCCCCGATGGTGACGGACATCTTCACTTTCTGCCCCGGCGTCACGGCGGGGGCGACCTTCGCGACCGGCCCGGCGACCGTTCGCGGCGTCGCGGCGGCGGCGGCAGCTTGCCCGGCGAGTTTCGCTTCCAGGAACACCGACAGCGTCAGCCGCTTCTCGCCACGGGTGCTGATGGTGACGTTCACCTGCTGGCGGCCCATTTGCACCGAATTCGTGTTCGGCTCGGCGCGGATGTCCACCCGCTCGGCCGTGCCCACCTCCGGCAGTTTGGTCACGACCGGCCGCACCAGATCCAGCGTCACCTCGTCCGGCGGGTACGGCAACCGGGACAGGATGGCCGCCTTCGCCGCGATCACCACGTCCTCGACGGGCACCGCCTTGCGGTCGGCGACGACGATCACGCGGTCGGACCCGAGGACGCGGAAGTCCGTGTCCCGCAGGCCGGCCAGTTTCAGCCGCACCTCCACTTGCCGGCGGGTAACGGTGACGGACGTCTCCCGCACCGGCATGTCGGACAGGTCGATGGCGGCGACCGCCCGCTTCCACTCGGCCGGCCCGGTGACGGTGCCGACGTGCCCGACCGTCACCACCGCCGCCCCGCACACGGCGCGGTCCGGTAGCACGATGGTCACCGGGTCGGCGGCCGCCGCCGGCGCGGCGAGGAGGAGCAGCGGCAGCAGGTGGTACGGCGACATACGGAGTGCCAGTGTGGATTGAAGGGTCAGCGACTGACGCGGAAACCGGGTGCCGATATTCCTTGGAACCCCTCCCCTCGTGGAGGGGAGGTCGGCGGCGCAGCCGCCGGGAGGGGAGTTTTCTTCTGGGTCTTTGGGAGGGCGCGGCTCCCGCCGAGCCGCCAATCACTCTCGCG
>JBBRUO010000215.1:0-9079 GCA_038247725.1 Gemmatales bacterium | reverse complement strand
GGCGTCGTCCACGTCGGCCAGCCCTTGGTTTTGGTGCCGTCCGAGCCAGGGTAGGTTTGATCCTTCAAGTTCAGCAAACACACATGGCCGAGCGCCTGCGACCCGAACCCGCTCACCTCCACGTCGTACTTCAGCACGGTGAACGGCTCGCTCCGTTCCCACGGCTTGGCGTTGAAAAACTGACGCTGGTGGTCGTAGCACGGCCCCCATGTCAGGCAGCAGCCGACGTTCAGGTTCTCGCCCTTGACGTGCAGGAACATGTCCTCCGGGCGGACGCCCTCGGTCGGAGACGTATAGTGGGCGCAGCCGGCCGCGTGGATGTGATGGTCGCCGCTGTACCAGCCGAGTTCGGCCGGGTGAATCCACCGTTCCAGCTTCGTATCGAAGGTGTTCGCCCGGCCGGCCGCGACTCTGATCTTCGCCCGCTTCGTCTGGTACTCCGGCCCGCGGCCGACCTCGACCGTAAAGTCACCGGGCGGCAACAGCACGGTGCCGCCGTCCGGCCGGTAAATCTGCTTGTGGAAGAAGAAGTCCGGGGCCAGCCGTTTGGCCTGCGGCGGGTGGACGTGCCCGGCGGCGTCGGTGAACACGAACCGGGCGACGGTGGGGGTGCCGTCCGTGTCCAGCACCTTCAGCTTCACCGGGACGGCCGGCCGGAAGTCGAACAGCACCGGCACCTCACCACGGAAGCCCAGGTCCTGGTTGCCCGCCCCAATCTCGAACGACAGCGTGGCCTCGCGCTTCCCGGCCTCGCTGCTGTACACCAGCACGAGCGCGTACTCGACCTTCAGGCCGCTCAGTTCGCCCGTCATCGGCGGGGCGGTGAACCCCTCCACTTGCAGGAAACGCTCGACGGTCTTCGGGTCGGCCTTGGGGTCGCGTTCGTTCCGCCCCGGCCCGCCGTACACCGGCCCGCTGACCGGCGACGTCACCCGCCACGCCTTCTTCACCGTGCTTTCGTTGACGATCTTCACGAGGAACGGCACATACCCGGCCTGCTGCGCGACGGCGTCCGCCGGCCCCCGCGCCACCTTCACCCGCGCTTCCGGATTAATGTTCACCACGAACAGCGCGCGCGAGTCGAGGACCTTTTGAACCGCCTTGGCGTCCTTGTCGGCGACGGCTTTCGTCAGCGCCTTCGCGGTGTCGGCGGGCAGCGGGGTGCCGAGGAACTCCAGCGCCTTCGCCAGCCGCGCGGCGTTGGCGGCGAGCGGTTGATCTTCGACATCGGTGATGACCGGCGGCGGGTCGGCGGCGGCCGCGAGCGCCACCGCGAGGAGGACGGCGACGAGGGAGAGGAGGCGAGGCATGGCGGAACTCCGTGGGGAGGTGCGGCTCGCTCGGCCGGACCCCGGCGACGTTCGCCAGTGTGACCCGTCCCCCGGTTCGTCGCCAGCGTATTCCCGCCGTGGCCACGAAGCGGAGCGACACCTTCGGCAGGCGGGTCCGCTGCACCGAGCCGAGCAACCCGGCGACGAAGACCCTCAAGACACCGTTTTTCTGACACCATTCCGCCGCATTCGGCGTAAGATCGGGCCGCGCCGTCCGCTGGGTTGGGATCGCCGGAGGTTTCTCGTGCCCGACTCGCCGCCCGACTTCGCCTGCCACCAGCCAGCCCTGCTGCTGTGGGCGACTTACAACCTCCCCACCCGCGCGCGGAGCAAGCTCGACCCGACCGACCTCGTCCAAGAGACCTTGTTGGCCGCGCTCGCAACGCCGGAGAAATTCGCCGGCCGGCCGGACCACGAGGTTCTGGCGTACCTCCGCCTCGCCTTGACGCACAAACTCATCGACGCCCTGCGGAAGATCGACCACGCCCGCGACGAGTTGGCCCCGGACCTCGCCGGCCAGTCGTCCGTCCGCCTCGCCGGCTGGCTGGCCGCCGATGACACGTCGCCGAGCGAGCGGGCGGCCCGCAACGAGAAGTTCGAGCGTCTGGCCTCCGCCCTCATCGACCTGCCGACTGACCAGCGGGCGGCCGTGGAGATGCGGTACCTTCAGGGGATGAAGGTGAAGGACATCGCCGTCGCCCTCGCGCGGTCCGAGGGGGCGGTGTCGCTGCTCCTCCACCGCGCCGTGAAGGCGCTCAAGGGCGTGCTGGCGCCCGCCGACTGACCGACCCCTGATCCAGGAACCCGTTGACGTTGTCCCAGGCGTGTGCCGTGCGGGGAACGCTTCCCACCTCCCCTCGTTGAGGGGAGGTCGGCGGCGCAGCCGCCGGGAGGGGAGTCTTCAAATGCCTGAGGGTGGAAGGAATCTCCCCTCCCGGTTGCTCCGCAACCGACCTCCCCTCAACAGGGTAGGTGTCAAGACCGGCTCGCCCGCAACATGATGGGACAGTCCCAGCGGGTTCGTGTATGAGGAGCCGCGATGCCGACCGACGCACCGAGCGACACGACAGCGGTTCACGACCCACACCCCAACGCCGGCTCCGAACTGGAGGCCGGGTTGGGGCTCGCGCTGCGTGCGGAGGACTCCGGCGACTGGCGACCGCTCGTGGCGTGGCTGGCGGCCAACCCCCGGTTCGCCGTTGAGGTGGCGACGTTCGTGAAGGACTCGACGGAGATCCCCCGCCCTCCGACGGGTCGCATCGGCGGGTACGAGTTGCTCGATCAGATCGGCCGCGGCGGGATGGGGGTGGTATACCGCGCCCGCGACCACAACCTGAACCGGGACGTGGCGGTCAAGTTGCTGCGCGCCGAAGGCGGGTTCACGACGGTGGAGGCGGCCCGGCTCCGGTACGAGGCGGAGGTGGTGGCGTCGCTGAGCCACCCGAATATCGTCCAAGTTCTCTCGTTCGGCGAGGCCGACGCCGGCCCATACCTTGTCATGCCCCTGATGGCCGCCAGCCTCAAGGACCACGGAGCGAATCGACAGCTTGCTCCGATGGTGGCGGCGGAGATCGTTCGCGTCATTGCCCAGGGGGTCCACCACGCGCACCAACGCGGGCTGATCCACCGCGACCTCAAGCCGGCGAATATCCTGCTCGACGCCACTGGCACCCCGCACGTCGCCGACTTCGGGCTGGCCCGCCGCACGGACGCCACCGCGACGACCGCGGGCGGCATCGCCGGGACGGTGGCATACATGGCCCCGGAACAGGGCCGGGGGGAGAAGCAGTTGACGACGGCGGTGGACGTGTACGCGCTGGGTGTCGTTCTGTTCGAACTGCTGACCGGCCGAGTCCCCTACGCCGGATTGGACGCGGCCGGCATCCTGCTCCGGCTGATCGACGAGCACGAACCCGTTCCGCCGGTACGGCAGTTCCGCCCGGATGTGCCAGCCGACCTCGCAGCCGTCTGCGCGAAGTGCCTGGAGAAGCGGCCGGCGGACCGATACCGCTCCGCCCAGGAGCTGGCCGACGATCTGACCAACTTCATCGAAGAGCGGCCGGTGACGGCCCGGCCGCCAGGGTTCTGGGATTGGCTGCGACAGCTCTCCCGCATCCGCCCGCCGGACTCCTACGCCACCCCATTCTGGCCGGTGACGGCGTGGTTCGGCGTGCTGATTTTGCTGACGAACGTCGCCACCTACGGGTTGGTGTGGGCGGACGGTCCGGCTGCCGGGGTGTGGGCGGCCAACGCCCTTGGCGGGGTGGTGCAGTTCGGCGTGTTGTGGTGGTACATGTTGCGGCGGTTCCGGTTGGTGCCGCTCATCGACCGCCACTCGTTCATTCTGGCGGTGGGCTGCACCTTCTTGTACTTCCCGCTGACGGCCGCCTACGTCCCGCTGTCGTGGTCAGCCTCGGCCCGCGATGGGCTGGGCGTGTTCCCGGCGTTCGCCGGCATCACCGCCCTCGGCCTGTTCACCGTCGGTTCGACGAACTGGAGCCGGTTCTTCCCCATCGGATTCGGGATGATGTGCCTGATCCCGTTCCTCGCCCGGTGGCCGAACGAGGCCCCGCTGCTGTACGGCACGGCACTGGCATCCGCCCTGTGGTACTGGTCCTACTTCAGCGCGTTCGCGTTCCACCGGACATCGGCCGACCGCGACGACCTCGGCCCAAGACCGCCCCCCACCGGCGCACCCGGTTCGGACGAAGAATCCACCGCCTCGCCGTAAGAATCGACCGCCTGCCCCGCTGGGTTGGAAGCCGCAAGTAAGCCGCTTTCCGACCCGGTGGATGCTCGATGTGCTTTTCGCCCGAAGCCAGTTTCGCGTCCGCCGCCGTCCTCCTGCCGTTCGGGGCTTTCACCCTGCGGTCGGCCCTCCGCACCGCGCCGCGAATGTGGCCGTTCGCCCTGGTTCCGTGCGTGTTCGGGTTGCAGCAGGCGTGCGAAGGGTTCGTCTGGTTCGGCCTGGAGCGCGGCGACGAGTCGCTGACCCGACCGGCCGCCCGCGCGTACCTGTTCTTCGCCCTCGCCTTCTGGCCGTTCTGGTTCTCCACCTGCGCGGCGATCATCGAGCCGAAGCGCGGCCGACGCTGGCTGCTGGCGGCCTTCGCGCTGCTGAGCACCGGGTGGTTCTGGTTCGCGTACCTGCCGGTCCTCACCGACCCGCTCGCGGCCGGGGCGTGCGTCTGTCACCACTCGATTCGGTACACGTACTCGGAGACGTTCGTCGTCGGGTCGTTCGGCCCGTGGGAGTTGCGGGCCGCGTACCTGCTGACGGCCGCGCTCCCCGTCGGCTTCTGCTCCCTGCGGCGGGTGCTGCTGGTCCCGCTCGCACTGGCAGCCGCTTCAGCGGGGGCGGCCGCCGTCGTGTTCGACTACGCCTTCACTTCTGTCTGGTGCCTGTTCGCGGCGGTGTTGTCCGTATCGATCGCGCATACCATCGCCCATGCCGCCGTGCCCTGGACCGCCGAGTCTCTGGTTCCAGCGTGGGGGCGAGCCGAAGTATCCCCCTCCTTCCAACCGGAACAGACTTGACGCTGAGGTCGCTGGAGAACAACGGCACCGTGAGCGCGGCGACGAGGCATGGCGGAACTCCGTGGGGGAGGTGCGGCTCGCTCGGCCAGACCCCGGCGACGCGGCGCTACGCTTTCGGCTCGCTGGTCCGCTGCACCGAGCCGAGCAATCCGGCGACGAAGACCGCGACGATCAGGACGCCCACGAGCGTGCCGAAGAACCAGATGGCGGCGTTTTGCTGGTCGCTCAGCGATGTGGCGAGTTGCATGAGTAAGTCCTCCTCATCAGTCTGTGGATGACACAACTGGAACCGAAATCAATTTAGGACATTTAACTCCTGTTTACAAGGGGACTACCCGAAAAAAAAAGCGTCTCATACACGGACCCGATGACGCGATCCCATCGTGGACCGAGTGGGGGGGGACGCCACCCACCTCCCCTCGTTGAGGGGAGGTCGGCGGCGCAGCCGCCGGGAGGGGAGTCTTCTTCAACTCTAGCGAAGGGAATCTCCCCTCCCGGTCGGGTGCCGCGACCGACCTCCCCTCAACGAGGGGAGGTGGAAGAATGACCCGCCCTCCATGTGATGGGACAGTCTCAGCGGGTTCGTGTATCAGGCGTGGCGGAGCCTTGCTTTCTCAAGAAAAGTTCACCACACGCCGCAGGCCGGATAGAATCGCTCCGTCTCGACGTCCAGGGGTTCCGATGAAAGCGATCTCACTCGACGCGCCCAAGCAGTTCCGCCGCATCGACGTGGCCGAGCCGGCCCGCCCCGGCCCCGGCGAGGCCGTCGTTCGCGTCCACCGCGTCGGCATCTGTGGGACCGACTTGAGCGGCTACCTCGGCAAGATGCCGTTCTTCAGTTACCCGCGAATTCCGGGGCACGAACTCGGCGTCGAGGTCGTCGAGGTGGGGGCCGATGTCACCGCCGTGAAGGCCGGCGACCACTGCTCGGTCGAGCCGTACATCAACTGCCAGCAGTGTTACGCCTGCCGGCGCGGGCACACGAACTGTTGCGAGAAACACCAGACCCTCGGCGTCCACTGCGACGGCGGGTTGCGGCCGCTGTTCACCGTCCCCGCGCGGAAGCTGCACATCTCACGGACACTCTCCTTCGATCAACTGGCGCTCGTCGAAACCCTCGCCATCGGCTGCCATGCGGTGGACCGCGCCGCGCTGACGGCGGGGGAGTCGTGCCTGATCATCGGGGCCGGGCCGATCGGGCTGTCCACGCTGGAGTTCGCCAAGCTCACCGGGGCCAAGATCATCGTGCTCGACATGAACGAGCAGCGGCTCGAATTCTGCCGGAGCGTGATGGGCGTTCCGCACACCCTCCGGCCGTCGGCCGACCTGGAACGCGACCTCCGCGACCTGACCGACGGCCACCTCCCCGACGTGGTCATCGACGCGACCGGCAGTTCCGCGTCGATGTCGAATGCGTTCGGCCTCATCACGCACGCGGGCCGACTGGTGTACGTCGGCATCACGACCGACGAGGTGACGTTCAAGCACCCGGTCTTCCACCGCCCGGAGGGGACGCTGCTGTGTTCGCGCAATGCCCTCACGCGGGACTTCGCGCGGATCGTTCGGCTCATCGAAGACGGGGTGATCGACACGGCCCCGTGGGTCACGCACCGTGCGACGTTCGACGAGTTGATCGACGTGTTCCCGTCGTACACGAAGCCCGAAACGGGCGTCATCAAGGCCATCGTCAGCGTGGACCCGTGAGGATCTCGCCGTGATCCGTTCCAGCGTCACCGTCAGCCTCGTCCCCGAAGTCCGCGGCGGCCCGTTCGTGTTCTGGGACGACCTGCCGGCGGCCTGCGGCAAGGCCCAGGCGCTCGGCTTCGACGCCGTCGAAATCTTCCCCCCGGCCCCGGACACGCTCGACGCCAACGCCGTCCGGAAACTGCTGGCCGATCACGGTCTCGGCCTGGCGGCCGTCGGCACTGGGGCGGGGTGGGTGAAACACAAATTGCACCTCTGCCTGCCCGATGCTACTGAAAGGGCGAAGGCGAAAGAGTTCATCCGCGCGATCGTCGACGTGGCGGGGGCGATCGGGGCACCCGCGATCATCGGCTCGATGCAGGGCCGCAGCGGCGACGGCGTGGACCGACCGACCGCGATGGGCTGGCTCGGCGAAGCGCTTCACGAGTTAGGCGAACACGCCAAGCAGTACCGGGTGCCGCTGATCTACGAGCCGCTGAACCGGTACGAAACCAACATGTGTACCACCGTGGACGCGGGTTTGAAACTGCTGGGTGAACAGGCAACGACGAACGTGGTGTTGCTGGCCGACCTGTTCCACATGAACATCGAGGAAGCCGACACCGCGGCGGCGCTCCGCGCCGGCGGCGACCGGATCGGCCACGTCCATTTCGTCGATTCCAACCGCCGCCCCGCCGGCCTCGGCCACATTGACTTCGCCCCGATTGCCCAGGCGCTGACCGACATCGGCTACGCCGGCTACGCCTCCGCCGAGGCGTTCGCGTATCCCGACCCAGACGCCGCCGCGAAACAGACCATCGACGTGTTCCGCCGCCACTTCCGCTGAAAACGAAATCGGGAAAAATCCGCTACGGTGATTGCACCGCCGGCCGACTCCGTTTAGAACTTCACCCTCATTCACGGCGGAGGGTGGTGAGGACAACGGGTTTAGCGTTCCGCTTCGGCGGAGGGGCGATGTTGCGTCGCCCTCGCACACGGCTTGCCGTGCTTCCCAGCGAAGGCTGTTCCAGTTCCGCTTTCCGGACGGGTGACCCCTGCCCGGCATAAGGCTGGTACAACCTCGCGGATCGCGGTACTTATGCCGGGCAGGGGTCACCCGTCCGGGCGGAACCGTGAGCCTTCGGTGTTCCAGGTCGAGGAGTAGACCCGCCCTCGCCACTCTCCGTCGTGAATGAATAACTGCCAGGGGCTTCCGCCCCTGGCTACGTCTGACGGTCCCTCCGGGCCGAAGAAAAAAATCGGCGTTCGATGGCTCTGCTCTTCGCCGCGGAGCGGCCGTCGGACGTAGCCAGGGGCGGAAGCCCCTGGATTCGAGAGGCTCAACCGTGGTCGGAACACTCTCTCTCGCCAACATCGCTGCCGCCCGCGAGTCCCGTGACCCGCAGTTCATCACGCTGTTCAGCCAGTTTTGCACGCAATCCGACCCGGAACCGACGGAGCCGATCCGCGACGGCGCGTTCACCTTCGACAAATGGCTCGCCTACCTGAAGTCGTGGGAGTTCAAGCGGAAATCGAAGGCCGAGCAGATGGCCGCCCGCGTCGAGAAGTTGAAGGCGGTCGAAGCGCCGGACGCCGAGGTGCCGCTGCCGGATCGCCTGAAGGCGCACGAAATCATCGACGCCCTGTGGCGGTCCACGCACCCGCTCGACCGCGACGCGCTGCTGCGGGTCATCGCCGAGGTGCCGCTGGTGTACGGCCCCTGGCGGGCGCTCAAGAAGATCTTCAAGGAGGCCGAGGCGAAGAACGACACCGAGGTGTACGGGGCGCTGGCCGCGCGGTTCGATTCGGGCACTTCGCGCGGCGGCGGGCAAGTCAGTGGTGCGACGCTGGCGTACCTGAGTCGGCGGGCGTGGCGGTATCTGCGGCGGGTGGCCCGACAACTGCCCGCGACTTATGCCGATGTCGCGGTGGACGTGCTGATCCACTACACGGACCAGACGAATTGGAACGGCACTTGGGTGCTGAACCACATCTTCTACCACGACGGTAAGAACTACGGCCGGGGCGGGTTCCGCCTCGGGTATCGCAGCCAGCCGAAGCCGAGCGACATCAAGTTGCGGGCCTACGGCGACCTGTGGAAGCGCAGCCCGCGGCCGCTGTTCACGCTGCTGGAACGCGCACAATCCGACCCCGTGCGCGAGTTCGCCGCCGCTTGCCTGAAAGCCGACTTCAAGGCCGTGTTGCGGGACGTGGAAGCGGCCTGGGTGGTCCGGCTGATCGGCGTGCCGAGCGTGGCCGTTCACGAGTTCGTCGTCTGGATTTTGCAGAACGTGCCGAAGTTCGAGCAGGGCGAGTTCCGCGCACTCGCGCTGCATGAGCCGGTGTTGCGGTTGCTCGAATCGCCGTCCGCCGAGGCCGCCAAGTACGCCGCTGCGTATGCCCGCACGCACGCCCGCGACCTGAGCGTCGATGCGCTCGTGAAGTTGTTCGGCAGCAACCACGACGCCGTTCGCAAACTCGCCCGCGACCTGCTGAGCGAGCGCGACCCGCGCAAGGATGTCGGCCTC
>JBBRUO010000214.1:0-9088 GCA_038247725.1 Gemmatales bacterium | reverse complement strand
GGTGAGGTTACTGACCGTCACATTTCCGCTCCCCGTGCCGCTACCGGTTGTGTTGTTGACCAAGAGTGTGCCGGATTGAACCGCCGTCGTGCCGGTATAGGTGTTCGCCGCGGAGAGGATCACGGTGCCCGCCGCCGTGAAGTTCCGGGCAATCGTGACGCTCCGCGCCCCACTCAACACGGAGCTGACTTCGAGAACGCCCCCACCGCCACCGAAGCGGTACGCCGTACCCGCCGGGGTGAGGGTACCCGAGTAGACCACCGGCGCGGCGGTGGTTCCGCCGACCGCACCCAAACTGATGTTGGAGCTGGTGAACGCCGACAGGTCGAGCGCGTTGGCACTGTTCACAGCGAGGGCAACCACCCCGTTAGAACCGGTCGTCACCACCCGGTCGAGAGTCGCTTGGTTGAGGGCATATCCGGTGGCGAGGGTACCACGTGATATTACATCGACGGTGCGCCCGGTTCCGCCGATGCTTGTGAGGGAGTTGACTTGCAACACGCCCTCTTCGACCCTCGTGTTGCCGGTGTAAGTATTCGTGCCGGACAGCACGGCCACGCCCAGCCCGTTCTTCGTGATAGTCCTACCCACGCCCGTTTCGCTGATGTTCCCGGTGAGTTCAAGTCGCCCGCCGGTGTTAATGTTCTGATTGGCACCGAGAACGAGAGCGGACGCGATGGTCTGGACGTTGGGGGAGTAATTCGAGATGCCGCCGGTGCTGCCGAGGGTGATGGCACTCCCGCTGATGGTGAACGCGGCGGCGTCACTGGCAAACCGGATTCCCTGAACCGTGGTTGGAGTGCTGACGTTGACGGCGGTGTTCGCGGACCCTTCGAACTGGATGCCGTTGGTGCTGGAAGGGGCGTTTCCGCTCACCCAGTTGGAAGCACTGTTCAGGTTTCCGTCCGTCCCGCCGCTCCACCGATTGCTCACGAGACCCGCGATGCTGAAGTCGTTGACACTGTAAGTGCCACCGCTGCCGCTGGCACCCCACCCGTAAAGCCTCAGTTCTGAACCGGTGCTCGTGAAGTTGTTCGTGGCGGCAGTCGTGAGGCTGTAAGAGCTCGTGCCGTCGGCGATCCCACCAGTCGCGAGGTTATTCGTGTAGCTGTCGAGGCTTGACCGGAGGGCGAATTGAGCTGGACCGGTGCCGGATCGTCGCCCCGTGTAATTCAAGGCACTGATATCAACCGAGTAGCCGCTCGCCGGGGCGAACGAGAAGTTGAAGAAGTCGTCTGCGTCAAATTGAGTGGTGTTCCACGCGGCGGCGTTGTAGCGGCCGGCACCAGCGTTCGCGTTGATCCCCGTGCCCCGGCCGATGCCGAGACCCGCCAGATTGTTGATGACGAATTGACCCGTCGTGAACGGGTTGCTTGCGCTGGGGTTAGAGTCGGTGATCTCGTTCGAGTAGATCGGGATCAGACTCTGCCCCCATGCATTGCCCCCCAGCAGGAGGGCGGCGAAGACGGCGACGGCGTGGGCGGCGGGACGACGCATGATGTGGCTCTCACGCTACGGGGTGGCACTTTGCAGTAGACTCTCATTTGTAGTGAGGGACGGCCGCGATTATGTGTCATTATCGTGAAGATTCTGGAGCCAGCGGGATATTCCCGCTCGGCCAAAATCGACGAAGTTCTTTCGGCGTTTGACGGGTGGAAAAAGTTCCGGATTCCGTCCGGTTTTTCACGCCAACCCGCTGCGGCTGTTCCAGCGGGTACCGTGGGGGGACGCGACCGGGAGGGGAGATGTCTTCTGCTTGTTAGCCCGCCGCGCCAGCAAGGGGCGTGCGGCGATGGGGGCCCGTCGCTCCCGGTCCCCGACGGGGGTTGGCCCCTCGCTCGCGCTTCGGGCGAACAAAACCAGCCCGCCGCGTCAGCAAGGGGCGCGCGGCGATGGGGCCCATCGCTCGCGCTTCGGGCTAACAAAACCAGTTGCGTGCCCCCACATGACGCGAAGGGACGGCCGCAGCGGATGCATGGATCAGCCCGCCGGATCGACCCGGAGCAGCCGGTCGAGTGCCGTCAGCCCCAACTCCGCCACCTGCGACGGCTTCGACTGCCACAGCATCGGGTTCATCAGTTCCAGCGACACCGCGCCGGCGTACCCGATCCGCCGCAGCGTCGCCAGGATCGGGTCGAGCCGGAAGTCGCCCTCGCCGGGGAACACGCGGTCGGCGTCGGTCATCAATTCGCGCGGCACCCCGGCCACGTCGCACACCTGAACGTGCTTCAGGTTCGTCGCCGTCAGCGCGTCGAGGTCGTCCGGCTTGCTCGGCCCCTTGTAGTAGTGGAACACGTCGAGGCAGACGCCGACGTTCGGCTCGCCGGTGTTGGCGGTCAGCAGCAGGGCCGTTTCCAGGCAGGTGCAGAAGGTGTCGGTGCCGCGGAATTCGAGTGCCAGCGTGACGCCGAAGCCGGCCGCCCACCGCGCCGCTTCGGTCAGGGACACGACCGCCCGGCCCAGCGACTGCTCGTCCGGCCGCACGGCGAAGTCGGCGACCAGCAGCATCGTGCCGATGCCGAACTCCTGGCACAGGTCGAGCCGCCGCTTGAAGTGGTCGAACGACGCCTTCCGCGCCTCCCCCTGGGACAGCAGCAACCCGCCCTGATACGCGGCGGCGGTCAGGGTGACGCCCTTGTCGGTGAGCAGCGCCTTGGTGTCGGCGACGGACGCCGTTTCCAGGTGCTTCTCCAACTTCGTCAGCCACACCTCGACCACCCGTCCGCCGCCGTCGGCGGTGCCGGTGATGTCGTCGGCGAACGGGGTCGGGAGAGTGGTGGCCTGACTGAGGCACGGAATCATGGCGACAATCCCGGACGGGGCGGGTGAAACGGATCCATCTGGAGTCCGCGGTCACCGGCAATTTATGAACGGCTCCGCCGACGGGTCCGGTAAAAGTTTCTGGCGGTGGGAACGTCGGGGTTCGGCATGGAATCGCCCCCTCGCCTCCGACACCTAAACGCCGGAATCCGCTGCCGCACCCCAAGACGGCAGGGCGGTTCAGCGGTTGAAGTCGGGGAAGATTTTGAACCAGGAAGAACACGAGGAACACAAACACACTTTTGTTCTGCTCGGTTCTGTCACTTCGTGTGCTTCGTGCTCTTCGTGGTTCAGTCCGCTTCTCTTCAAGCTCTGCGTCGCCTTGCCCTCGTGATCCGTCTGTCCGCGCTACGATCTGTAGGCGTAGCCGATGGGAACGGAACTGATCGGGCCGATGAACAGGAACGGCACCGGGGACGGGTTCGGTCGCCAGCCCGATCACGTGACGGGGGGCAACGGCGGGTAGACGCTTGGAGAAAATCGACCGGAGCAGTCCCGCTCACTTCAGTCCAATCCCGACACCTCACCGCCAGCGGGCGTGACCGCCGCCCAGAAGGCGGTCGGCGCAATCCGCGGCGAGACAGTCCGAACACTGCCGTCGTACATGGCCGTCGGCAGGCCGCCGGAGAACGGCGACTGCGGGATGCCGCTCCAAGCCTCGTCCGGCGTCGGCTTCGATTGGAAGGTGACGTTCGGCACGGACCCCCGCGTCACCGGCACTCCGTTCTCCATCGATGTCACCGGGACCACGTCGTCCAGGTACCCGCGATCCGCGAATCCGGCCCGGCGGATGCCGCCGACGTTGTACGGCGGGTGCCCCGTCTTCGGGTCGTACTCCCTGGGATCGTAGTTCGGCATGGCGAAATCGTATGTGACCACGATCGGGTGTTTCTGACCTCCCGGAAGCCACCGGACCAACTCGAACGAGCGATAGTAACGCTCGACGTAGGCGATGGTGTTCGAGGTGCCGTCGGGGAACGATGCGGTCAGCGTGGGCGCGCCTTCGAGGGAGAACATGTTCGCCGCGTAGTTGCACGGCGTCGAATCGGGGGACTTGTAGAACCTCAAGGTCGGGTCCGACGGGCTGGTGTAGATCTTCTTCGGCGGGTAGTACTTCGCGTAGTCGTCGGGGGAGTTGATCGGCAGTACGGGGATCGGAATTTGCCCGTCGATGAACGGCAGCAGGACGATGAACACTGGCGGGTAATCACCCGGCATCGTGATGTTGTTGAACAGCAGGCTCGTGTGGCCCGGCAACTTGTCGTTGTGCGCTCCGGCGTAACTGTGGGTGGCCAGGGCGATCTGCTTCAGGTTGTTCACGCTCTGGGCGCGGGCGGCCGACTCCCGCACCTTCTGGATGGCGGGGAGGAGGAGCGCGATCAGCAGCGCGAGGATGGCGATGACGACCAGTAACTCGACCAGGGTGAACGCGATTCGCTTGCTCATGACGTGACTCCGTTGTTTGATCGCGATCGACGGAATGGTGATGGCACGATTCGAGGGGATCGACGCCCGGAATCGTTGCGATTGGCGGGCGTAGGGGGGGCGGGGCACGAGGAGCCGAGCGGCGTCCGCCAATCGACTCCCTCCCCGGCACGACTCGCCCGGACAGCGTCGCCATTCTACCTCGGGAAGGATCGCGCCATTATTCCACACCACCCGCCACCGGGACGGGCGTCCAACCGCCGCCCACCGGGGCGTTCGCACAGGGCGACCGCCGAGCGGAGGACATCTGGCAACCGGGCGATTTCCGCGTCGAGGAGTCGCAGCAGGTCGGGGTCGGTGGGTTCGACGGGGTCCGGGGCGGGGCGGTCGGGCTTGGACGAGTGGGAGGTTTCCCGTCGTCGGCGTCGGTCGGCCATCGCGCGTGCCCGGAGGGAGGTGTGGACGGCGACCGCGTGCAGCCAGCCGCCGACAGCCGACGGCGGGCGGATGGCGTCCGCTTTGCGAAACAGGACGAGGAACGCCGCCTGGAATGCGTCTTCGGCGAGGTGGCGATCCCCGACCGTCCGCCGACAGACGCCCCACACCATCGGGGCGAACCGGCGGACCAGTTCGGCGAAAGCGTCGTCGGATCGCGCGGCAGCGTAGTCGCGGACCAGATCGGCGTCTGGCCGCGCGTCGTCGGCCAGCGCTCCCCGCACGCGGAGGAGGAAGCCGGCCAGTCCAGTCGTCGTCGCAGTCATCTCGCCCCCTTGCCGTGGGTCTACGAGGATAATCCCGCGACCCGCCCGGCGCGTCGGGGAATTTCGATTGCTGTTCTTTTGCGCGCGCTTGGCGATAATGCCCCCATGAGCGACGACACCGCCTTCGCGCTGAGTTACGACCGGGGCACCGTCCTCGTGGCCGGCGGGCCGCCGGGGTTCGACTACGCCACCCTGCCCGGCGTGCGTGTCATTCTCAGATAGGATCCAACCGAGGAGGCGTTTCATGCTCACGCGGCTGAAGGTATCCGGCTTCAAGAACCTCGTCGATGTGGACGTGTCGTTCGGCCCATTTACATGCATTGCTGGACCGAACGGAGTCGGGAAGTCGAACCTGTTCGACGCCATTCAGTTCCTCTGCGCACTCGCCGATAAGCCCCTCGTCGATGCGGCCCGCGGCGTCCGTGACCATTCCAATAGTAACTGGGAAGTGCGAAGCCTGTTCCATCGATGTGGCGAACGAATCGAACCGGAGATGTCGTTCGAGGCCGAGATGATCGTTCCCCGAAGTGTCGAGGAACTGGCGGCCGATGACGAAGCGGAGCGCGTCGAAGCATCGACCACCCTGTTACGGTATGAGTTGGTGTTGACCTATGCTGGCGGTGCGAATGGCGTGACGGCAAACCCACTGCGGATCGTGCGTGAAAACCTGATCCCCATTCCCCGCGGTGCCGCCCCGAAAGTCCTCCCCTTCAAGCCCAGCCGCGCGTGGCGCGACACCGTTTTGGATGGCAGACGTACCGTACCGCTGATCTCAACGAAAGACCATGACGGGCAAGTCGTCATTCACCTGCACCAGGACAAACAATCCGGACGAGCCAGCGGTGGGCGGACGTTCCAGGAGCGGGCGTCCGGGTTGGCACGGACCGTGTTGTCGCTCACCAACTCCGGGGAAAGTCCGACCGCCCTGATCGCGAAGCGGGAGATGCAATCTTGGCGGTTGCTGCAACTGGAGCCGTCCGCGCTGCGGCAACCGGACGAGTTCTTGGCCCCGACACGACTGGCGAGCAACGGGGCACACCTCCCGGCGACACTGTACCGCCTCGCCGCGACGGACGACCCACATCCCTCCGGTGCGATTCCCCCGGTCCTGAGTCGCGTCGGAAACCGGTTGTTCGACTTACTCGGTGACGTTCGCCGCGTGCAGGTTCACCGCGACGAGGTGCGGCAACTCCTCACCCTCCAAGTCAGCGACAAATCCGGAACGGCCCACCCGGCGCGTGCGCTCTCTGATGGTACGCTCCGGTTCCTCGCGCTCAGTGTCCTCGCCGAGGACGCGGAAACCGGCGGCGTGATCTGTCTCGAGGAACCGGAGAACGGCATCCACCCGCTCCGCATCCCTGCCATGCTTGACCTGCTGAAGGACATCGCCACCGACACGGAACTGCCCGTTGGGGAGGATAACCCACTCCGGCAGGTGATCGTGAACACTCACTCACCTGGGGTCGTTCAGGAAGTTGAACACAACGATCTGATCGTAGCGACCGCGACGGACACGGTGCGGGAGGGTCATCACTTCGAGAGGGCGGCGTTCGGGTGTCTCGGCGACACCTGGCGAGCGAAGTTGCCCGGCTCGCACTGCTCCCCACTGGGAGATCTGCTGGCGTACCTCAGCCCCGCGAATCGGCTCATGGCGAACGGGCTCTCGCCCGCCAAATCTCGCCCCCGTCGGGTGATTGACCGGCAGGACGTAAGGAGCCTGTTCACGGAATACGAGCCGGAGTCGGTATGAAGGTTCTCCGATACACGCTTCGACCGGACGGCCCCACGGAAAGGCGGTTGCTTCCCATTTTGAATTGGCTCCTGGGCCAGCACCTGCCGGATGTGGAAATCCGACCCCAGTTCGCCGACCTCGGCCAACTTCCTCAAGGACCACCGAAAGGTTTGGCCGAGAAAATCCGTCTATCGCTCCAGCTCTTCCCCTGCGATGTGCTGTTCGTCCACCGCGATGCCGAAAAGCAAGCTCCGAAGAAGCGAGCTGAAGAGATTGCCGAGGCAATGGCGCTCATCGAAGCCCCGCCCCGCCACATCCCCGTCGTTCCTGTTCGCATGTCGGAGGCGTGGTTGTTGATCGATGAAAACGCGATCCGGTGTGCGGCCGGGAATCCGAATGGCCGGACGAAGTTGAAACTCCCTGCGGTGAAAAGCATCGAGCGCGAGCCGGACCCCAAGGCGACACTCGAACAATTGCTGCGCGAGGCCTGCGAACTCAAGGGGAGACGGCGGGAGAATTTCAACGTGCAGCAGGCCAAGTATCAGGTGGCTGCGGAAATCGACGACTTCTCGCCACTGCGACTTCTGCCCGCGTTCCAGCAGTTGGAGAGGGACATCGAGTCGTTCGCTGCTGAGTGGTACCAGACCGTTGCCGAGCAAGAGTAACCACTGTTCGGGAACCGCCCATGAGCGACGACACCGCCTTCGCGCTGAGTTACGACCGGGGCACCGTCCTCGTGGCCGGCGGGCCGCCGGGGTTCGACTACGCCACCCTGCCCGGCGTGCGGTTCGACCCCCGCACGTCCACTCACCGGGCGCAGGGGCGGCATTATCGCGGTCTCATCGAACATTTGGTGCGCGAGAAATTGCCGTTCACCGACACCGCCCGCGAGTGGGAACACAAGCCGATGGGGTGGAAGCTGAACAGCGACCGCACCCCGTTCCCGCACCAGGCCGAGGCGGTGCAGGCGTGGTGGAAGGGCGGGGCGCGCGGGTGCGTCGTGCTGCCCACCGGCACCGGCAAGAGCTTCATGGCCGCGCTGGCCATTGAAAAGGCCAACCGCCCGACGCTGATCGTGGTGCCCACCATCGTGCTGATGAACCAGTGGTACGGCGAACTGTCCAAGATGTTCGGCACCGATGTCGGGCTGCTCGGCGGCGGGTACTACGACTTCCAGCCGCTCACGGTCACGACTTACAACTCGGCCTTCATCCACCTGGAGCGGTACGCGCACAAGTTCGGCCTGCTGGTGTTCGACGAGGCGCACCACCTGCCCGGCAGCACGTTCATGGAAGCCGCCATCGGCGCGCTGGCCCCGTTCCGGCTGGGGCTGACCGCCACGCCCGAACGCGCCGACGGCGGCGAGGCGCTGCTGCCGGAGTTGATCGGCCCCATCGTTTATCGGCGGGAAATTCAAGAACTGTCCGGCGAATACCTGGCCGGGTACGTCGCGCACCGCGAGTACATCGACCTGACGCCGGACGAGGCCGAGAAGTACCAGGAGTGCCGCGACCACTACCGCCAGTGGATCGCCGACCACGGCATCGACCTGCGGCAGCCCAACGGCTGGCAGCGGTTCATCTTCGAGGCCAGCCGCTCGCCCGACGGGTGGGAGGCGCTGCGGGCGCACAAGGAACAGAAGCGGATCGAGCGGCAGGCCGAGGGGAAATTCAAGAAGTTGGAGGAGCTGTTCACGCGGCACATCGGCGAGCGGACCATCGTGTTCACCGCCGACAATGCCACGGTGTACGAGATCGCCCGTCGCTACTTGGTCCCGGCCATCACCAACCAGACGAAGGCGAAGGAGCGGAAGAGCATCCTGGAGAAGTTCCACAGCGGCGAGTACACGGTGCTGGTGGCGTGTCAGGTGCTCAATGAGGGTGTGGACGTGCCGGCGGCGAGTGTCGGCGTGGTGCTGTCCGGCAGCAGCAGCGTGAAGGAGAACGTGCAGCGGCTCGGCCGCATCCTGCGGAAGTACGGCGACAAGCAGGCGAACCTGTACGAGGTGATCGCGCGGGGGACGGCCGAGGAACACTCCTCCGACCGCCGCCGCCAGCACGGGGCCTTCCAGTAGCGGTCGGTGTCGAAGTTTCCAATCCCGCCCCGCTAGGTCGTCAGGGCTACTCAGAGATTGAAAAGAAGCACATTGAACCACGAAGAGAACGAAGCACACAAAGGAAAAGACAACGAGCAGAGCACACGGTTCTTCTTCGTGTTCTTCGTGTTCTTCGTGGTTCAAAATCTTCCTCAACCCCTGAACAGCCCTGGCTAGGTCGTCCGGCAACTTCGCCCGCCGTCGTTCACGTTTTGGCCACCTGCAGGGGCTGGACGGCCGGTCCGTGCAGCACCG
>JBBRUO010000213.1:0-9088 GCA_038247725.1 Gemmatales bacterium | reverse complement strand
GGGTGAGTACTCTGGGGCTAAGGAAGAGGGATCGAACAACCCCACGTCTCAAGCGAGTCTTACCCTCTTTGGCAGGTGGATCAAGTGAGAATGTTCAACATCCGACAACGCGACAATAGGTCGCAGCGAAACGGCTCCCAAATCTTGGCTCTGGTGCGGCAGCATCGCCGTGGACAGCACCCCCGCCGACGGCAGCACCTTCCGCGTCCGCCTGCCGGGTTGAGGGGGTGGGTGTCACGCAAGGACGTCCGGGAAAAGGCCCACTTCGGCCAGCAGCCGCCGGAGCGCGACCATGTCCGCGTCATTCATCCGCAGGCCGATGACCGTGGCACGTCCAACCGGGGTTAGGCCCACGATCTCAGCGGAGCCGTCCGCCGACCAACGGAAGTGTTCTTCCCATCGGTCCTGCCGGGGGTGGAAGTACCGAGCCGGTCGGCCGGTATTCGGGTCGCCGCCGTCCGTATCGCTCCACTTGTGCGCGTTGCAGTGCGGGCAGGTGAGAGCCAAATTAGCCGTGTCAGTGGTCCCGCCGACGGCCTTCGGCCGAACGTGGTCGATGGGGAACGTGGCGACTTGCCCGCGAGTCGGCAGGTGACAGTATTCGCACCGCTGCCCGGCACGGACCACGACTTCCGTCCGCCGCGATTCCGAGAACGCGCTCACGACCGGACATTGAGGTCGGGGAACACGGCGGCGAGTCGGCGGAGGGCGACTTCGGCCTCCCACTTTTCCAGCGACCGCTGCTGGGTGAACGCCACCCAGGCCAGCAGTTCGGCCCGCTCGTCCGGAGAGAGTGACTCCTTCCGCTCGCCGAGATCGTGGATGCGGCGGTCCAACTCCGGTGGCAACTCGTACGCGGCGAGCCGGCGGAGAGTGGCGGCGGACGTGGCGAGGGCGGCTCGTTGGTCCGGTTCGGCGACAGTGGACACGGTGCGGTACTCTGAGTTCTCCGCTATTCTATCCGCACGCCCTCCCGCGTGATAGGCCCTGAACCATTCGCCTTCACCCTCGACCGCGAGGAATGACTGTGGCCCGTTTCCCATTTCTGGTACTCAGCGTCGCATTCTTCACCACCCCCGCCGTCGCCCAGTCGCCGGCCGAGGCGACGAAGGTGATAAAGAAAGCCGCCACCTACTACCGCGAACACGTCGCCAGTCACGGCGGATACGTCTACTACTACACGTTGAATTTGAAGGACCGCTGGGGCGAAGGCAAGGCCGACGCGGAGACGCTGTTCGTGCAACCGCCGGGCACGCCCACGGTCGGGATGGCGTACCTGAAGGCGTTCGCCGCGACCGGCGACCGGTATTACCTCGACGCCGCCCGCGAGACCGCCGAGGCGCTGGTGTACGGCCAACTGCAGTCCGGCGGGTGGACGCAGACCATCCACTTCGGCTCCGCCAAGCGGCTCGGCCAGTACCGCAACGGGAAGGGCGGAAACTGGAACATGTCGTCGCTCGACGACGATCAGACGCAAGCGGCCCTGACGTTCCTCATCCGGGCGGACTGGGCGCTCGGCTTCAAGCACGCCGGCATTCACGAGGCCGCGGAGTACGGGCTGAAAGCGCTGCTGGCGGCGCAGTTCGCCAACGGGGCGTTCCCCCAGGTGTGGCAAGGGCCGTCGGCGAAGAAGCCAGTGAAGGCCGCGGCGTTCCCCGACTACGACTGGAAGACGGAAGGCCGGATCAAGGACTACTGGTCCTATTACACGCTCAACGACGACCTCGCCGGCACCGTTGCGGAAGTCCTTGTCACGGCGCACGAGGTGTATCAGGACGACAAGTCCAAGGCGGCGCTGGCGAAGCTCGGCGATTTCCTGCTCCTCGCGCAGATGCCCGACCCGCAGCCGGGCTGGTGCCAGCAGTACAACTTCGACATGCGGCCCATCTGGGCGCGGAAGTTCGAGCCGCCAGCCGTCACCGGCTGGGAGTCTCAGGACGTGATGGAGACGCTGATCCGCATCGCCCGCCACACCGGCGAGACGAAGTACCTCGCCCCCATCCCGAAGGCGCTGGCGTACTTCAAGAAGAGCCTGTTGCCCGACGGCCGGGTCGCCCGGTACTACGAATTGAAGACGAACAAGCCGCTCTACATGGACGCCAAGTATCGGCTCACCTCCGACGACTCCGCCGCGCCGAGTCACTACGGGTGGAAGCAGTCGGCCCGCTTCGACGCCATCGAAACGGCGTACCAGGACGCGAAGGCCGGCAAGCCGCGGCCGAGTCCGAACCCGCCGACGGCGAAACAGGTGGCCGCGATCCTGGCGGACCTGGACGCCGACGGCCGCTGGGTCAGCACTTACGCCGGTGAGCGGCTCGTCGGCCAGCCGAAGTTCGCCGACGGGTTTCGGTACCTGTCGAGCGCCGTGTTCAGCCGGAATGTCGAGGCGCTGAGCGAATTCATCGCGGCGGGGAAGAAGTAGAGTCCGTTCGCCGTGGGTCATGCTCCGTGCCGCCGCCGTGTACTTCCGCGTCGTGTTCGTTGCTGGCACGCTCCGCGTGCCACTGGTCGGGAATTGCACCGCCGAGTTGATCGAAACGCCGCTGATGCCGTGGGTTCTGGTTCGGCGGTTCGCCGCGCGGTGTCATCCACGGCGTCACACCGTCGCCGGCAGTTTCCAGTCGATGGGCGGTTGACCGCCGGCGGCGAGGGCGGCGTTCACTTTGCTGAACGGTTTGCTGCCGAAGAACCCGTTGGCGGCGGACATCGGCGACGGGTGGACGCCGGTGATGACCGCGTGCTTCGACTTGTCCACCAGCGCCGCCTTCGACTTGGCGTGACTGCCCCACAGCAGGAACACCACCGGCCGGGTCAGCGCGTCCACCGCGCGGATGGCGGCGTCGGTGAACGTCTCCCACCCCTTCCCCTTGTGCGAGTTCGGCGCGCCGGCCCGCACCGTCAGCACCGTGTTCAGCAGCAGGACGCCGTGCCGCGCCCAGGCTTCCAGGTTGCCGTGCTTCACCGGCGCGATGCCGAGGTCGTCGTGCAATTCCTTGTAAATGTTCCGCAGGGAAGCCGGGATGCTGACACCGGGGCGGACGCTGAAGCAGAGGCCGTGCGCGTGGCCGGGCGTCGGGTACGGGTCCTGGCCGAGGATGACGGCCCGGACGTCCGACAGTGGCGTGAAGCGGAAGGCGTTGAACACGTCGGCGGCCGGCGGGTGGATGTCGGATTGCTTCCGCTCCTCCGAGACGAACTTCCGCAAGTCGGCGAAGTACGGCTTGGCGAACTCCGGGCCGACGGCGGCGAGCCAGTCGGCCGGGAAGTTGGCCGGCACCAGGGCGGGATCGACGGCCGCCGCGGTCGGCGGTTCGGCGGCCGTCGGGGCGGCCGGCTCGTCGAAGAGCGACGGGTGTCCGTCAGTGGCCGGTTTGCCGGGACGCTTTGCCATGACGGCTCCAGTTCATGAGGTGGGGAGAGTTTACCCGAAGAAGCGGCGGCGGGCGATGTCGGCAAGCGACAACGGGATACGAAAAACCCCGGCCGGGCGGAACCGGTGAGGGTTCCGCCCGGCCGGGGCGAGGGGTTGCACTCGACTCGTCGGTCACTTCGCCTCACCGCCCGGCAGCAGGCGGAGTTTCGGCAGCGGGATGTCGAGGGCCGGGCCGGCGAACACGACGGTGGCGGCGTGTTCGAGGGTGGTCCGGTCGGCCGACAGCCGCGTGGTGAACCGCATCTCCGGGGCGTTCTGGCTCACCCCGTCGAACTTCCCTTCCACGGTCGCATTCCCGCTGAGGGCACCGCCGGCCGCGCGGCCACTGGTCGCCGCGTTGAAGGCGTCCGTCCCGGTGCCGGCGGCGGACCCGCCGCTGAACCCGATCGGGCCGAACGACCGCGGGGCGGCGGTGGTGTCCAGCCGGGCGACCGACGGCTCGACCGTCGGCACGCTGGCCAGTTCCGTCCGCCGGCCGCCGTCGAGGGCGATCTCGACCGGCTTCGGGTCGGACAGGTTGACCGCGTGGACCGAGTACTCCTGCTTCGGCGTGCCGGGGAACTTGGTGACGACGACGGTGGCCGTGTTGCCGAACACCGTGCCGACCACCTTGTTCACCGCGACGCGGTAGGTGCCGGAGTACGCGCGGGCGGCGGTGTACCGCTCGGAGCGGTCGCCGTCCTTCTGTTCCAGCACGTCCGACTTCAGCACCCCGCCGCCACTGGTCACCGTCTGGAGGGCGGAGCAGACGGACCCGCTCGGCTCGGTGACGGTCAGGTCGAGGTCGGCCGGCCCCTGCCACCGCACTTCGACCAGCAGGTCGCGGGCCTTGTCCTCGGTGGTGGTGGCGGTCAACCTGGCGGCCTCGTCCGGCTTGCCGGCGGCGGCCAGTTTCTTGGCCGCACGGGTGACCCGCATCTTGGCCTCGCCGGCGTAGTCCACGCCGTCGAGGGTCCAGTCGCGGCGGAGCAGGTTGGCGGCCGCCCAGTGGATGCTGTCGGTCTTCACCTCGCCGTCGCCCGCCTCGGCGTACACGAGGGCGTTGGCGTAGGCGGTCGGCAGGTTCGGCTCGAGTTCGGCCGCCCGCTTGCACAGGCCGAAGGCGGCTTCGGCGTTCTTCAGGTCGAACTGGGCGCGGGCCGCCTTCAGGTACGCCTTCGCGTCGTTCGGGTTCAGGTCCACGGCGGACAGCGCCGCCCGCTCGACTTCCGCCGGGGTGGCCTGCGCCTCCTGGAGGGCGATGGCCAGCGCCTCGTGCGTCCACTCGCCGGTGGACCGGCCGTGCCGCAGGTTCGCCTTCAGCACCTCGGCGGCGTGCTTGTATTCCTTCACGTCGAACAGCGCCTCGGCCGCGCCGACCACCAGTTCCGGGTCGGAGACGGCGTGGGCGAAGGCCTCGTTCCACACTTTCTCGGCGTCGGTACCGACCTGCTGGACGAACGCCCGCGGGTCTTCCGCCGGGTTGACGATGTTCGGCCGGCCGTCGGCCAGTTTGTCTTTACCCGGCAGTTCCGGCCCGCGGGCACCGAACGCCCCGCCCGGCTTGCTCAACTTGAACGACCGCACCGGGTGATAGCGGGACGACCCGCGGATGACCAGCGCCCGCACCGGCGGGTAGAAGCCGAGCGAGTTCAACTGGCTCTGCGGGACGGCCAACTGCGGCTCCTCGCCGAACTGCGGCGGCGGCCCCTGCGGGACGCCGACCACGTTGGTGTCCCACTCGCCGCGGGCGACCACCAGTTGGATGAGGGCGGTCAGGAACTGGCTCTGGTCGTTCCCCTGGATGCCGAACTGGCCGCCGAGGTTCCCGAACTGGCCGATGTTGCCCCCGTTCACCCCCGCGATCCCCCCTTGGACGCCGAGGTTCCCCATCTGCCCGAGCTGTCCGAGTTGGCCGCCCTGTTGGCCGCCCTGCTGGCCACCTAACCCGCCTGCGCCCATAAATCCGCCCTGCTGGCCGCCGAATCCGCCCTGCTGGCCGCCGAATCCGCCCTGCTGGCCGCCGCCGAACTGGCCGCCGCCGAACCCGCCGCCACCCAGGTTGCCGAACTGCTGGGCCTGGCCGAGCGCCCCGCCGAGGATGGCGAGTTGCGCGCCGAGCAGGTTCAGGTTCTGCTGAAGGCTCGCCTGATTGACGCTCGACGGGATGGCCAGGATCAGGTCCACGCACTCGTAGGCGCGAATCACCTTGTCTTCCAGTCGCTGGTCGGTGGTGGTGATCTCGATGTAGTCCGGGCGGACGATGAACGAGGCGTTCAGGTCGAGCAGGGCCACGTCGAGGAAGTTCCCCACCAGCATGCCGTTCGGCTTCAGGTCGAGCGTGAACGTCTTCTTGCTGTACTCTTCCGTGTCCGGGAACTTGAGGCGGAACAGGTCGTCGCGGATGATGATCTTCAGCCCTTCCTCGCTGAACTCCCGCTCGAGCTTGTCCTTCATGTCCTTGAGCGTCATCCCCTTGATGGACGAATCGCCGAACCGGCTGACCGGCTTGGTTTCCAAAATGCTCTGGATGCGGCGGAGGCTGTCCGGCACGTTCGCGCCGAGGGACAGGGACGAGTACTTGGCCTTCCGCTCGCCCGTCAGTTCCCGCCACACGGCGGCCGGCGGGAAGTGGACCGGCGGCTCATCGGGGTACGGGACGAACGACTTGTCCACCTGCAGCATGGCCATCAGGTAGCGGTCCTCGCGGAGCCGCTTCAGCTCATTCAGCTCCCGCAGGTTGGCGGCCGACTGGCCGATGCGGTAGGTGGCCAGCACCTCCGGCGGCACCGGCAGGCCGGCGTTCACCCGCTCCTGGGCCATCACCTGGGCTTCCTGGTAGGCCAGCTCGTACTTGGCCACGTTCATCAGCTCGTGGAACCGGTCGATGCGGATCTTCGTCTGCAGCTCGCGGGCTTCCACCCGCTCGAAGGCGTTGATCTGACTGCGGGCGCGGGTGACGGCCATCTGTTCGGCGGCGTTCCGCCGCTTGATCTCCGCCCCCTGCACGGCGATGGCGGTCATGGCGTTTTCCAGGTCCGTCGCCAGCCGGGTGCGGACGCGGTCCGTCAGTTGGTCGTTCCCGCGGATGCCGGCCAGCGCCGCCTTGAGGTCCTGGTACGCGCCATCCGGATCGACGGCCTTCAGCCGCATCGCCCGCTGGATGAGCGACTGCGTGCCGGCGGTGGCGATCTGGTCGGCGATCTCCTTGGCGGCCTGCGCCCGCTCGATCCCGCTCAGCCCGCCGGGGGCCGGTTGCCCCGCCCCGCCGGGGGCCGGGGGCGGCTGGAAGGCCGGCTCCTGTTTGGTCAGCATCGCCCGGCCGGCCTTCTCGGCTTCCTGGAAGTGCTGGCGAATCTTGTCCTTGTTCAGTTCGCCGGCCCGCATCCGGGTGACGAGGTCGATGCCGTTCTTCGCTTCCAGGAACGCGGGGTCGATCCGCGCCGACGCTTCAAAGAGCTTCTGGGCGTGGTCGAGCCGGTCGGACGCGATCGCCCGCAGGCCGAGTTCGAGGAACTCCTCGCGGTAGAGGTGGAACTGCACACTGGCTTGGGCCAGCGCCCGGTCGGCGGCGAGCATGGCGGGGGCGTCCCGAAGCCCGGCCGACTTCCACTGCTCGTACATCGGGCGGAGGAAGTAATTGTCGTCCTCGGAGGCCGGCAGCCGCTCGGCCAGATTGACGGTCACCGCCCGGCCGGCGACCGTGCCGTCGATCTGGCAGGTCAGGTTGGCGGCGTCGCCCGTCAACTTGCCCACCACCAGCGTCGCGCGGTCGGCCCGCAGCGGCGGCAGCGTGCCCGGCAGCAGGTCCACCTCGTTCGGCCCGAAGGTGACGCGGGTCGGCCGCAGCACCGGGGCGTCGAAGGCGGTGGTCAACCGGGTGGCGAAGTCGGTGCGGCTGACGGCCAGATCTTCCTGGGCGCGGACCACGGTGCCGCCGGTCAGTACGGCCAGCCCGTGCAGGTTCTCCGGGGACAGGGCCAGCCCGACCGGGACGGCGAAGAATTGCACGTCTTTGGCGGCGATCTTCTGCCCCAACGCGACGCGGACGCCTTCGGTGATCGGGGTGCCGACCGAGCTTTCGCCGTCGCCCAGGTACACCAGCACCTGCTGGCGGCCCGGCTTCTGCGGGAACTGCTTCAGTGCGGCCTCGACGCCCGCCTTCAGGTCCACCGCCCCGTACCCGCACTCGGAGTCGGCCAGCTTGACGACAGCCGCGCCGACCGACTTGTCGGTCGGCGACTGAAGGCCCTGCGTGAGCGACCGGGTGTGGGCGGCGTTGTCGATGTTAATCGTCCACACGTCCAGCCGGTCGGCGGGGGCGGCGGACTGGATCAGGGCCGACAGGACGGCGCGGGCCTGCTTGAGCGGGGTCCCGGCCTGGCTGGCCGACGTGTCCACCAGCACCACGAGGTCGCGGGGGCGGACCGGGGCGGCGGCGAGTGCCGGCTTCACCTGCCAGGCGAAGAGGGTGTCCGGCCCCACCTTGTACGCGACGGTGGCCTTGCCGGAGAACTTGGTCTTGGCCAGTTCGTCGATCAGTTTGGCCGCCTCGGGGCGGACGGGCGTGGCTGGGGCGGGCGTGTCGGTGCGGATGTCGCCGGTCACGGAGTTAACGACCACCGCACACAGCGCGGCGGTTCCGAGAACGGCGGTCAGCAGCCGAAGGCGTTTGACGAGTGTCATGGCCTGGGGCGCTCCTCTTTCTGGGGAAGGTGATCGGGGTCGTGTGCGGGAGCCGGGCAAGTGCGCCGGGGGATACGGTGGTCGCGCGGTTTTGGTAACTGTCATTTTACCAACTCGGCCACGCCGGCCGCTATCGCTTTCCGGCCGAGATTTCGGCCGGCGCTGGGGTCGCGGTGTCTCAGGGGTGGCGCAATCGCGCCAACCGCGCCGGCACCGCCCGGCCATTCCGGCTACTCTACCCGACGTAACGGCGGGGGGCGGTCGGTGTTGGCGCGAAACTCCCGCCGGAGCGATTCGCGGCGCGGAACAACCGGCCGGTGGGGGTGGCGGAGAAGGGGTGGCCACCCCTTCCGGACGACATTCCGACGACTCCCCACCCGCGGCTCACAGCCCTAGCACGTCGGCCATGGAGTAGCGGCCGGCCGGTTTGCCGGCCAGGAACTTCGCCGCCGCTAGCGCGCCGCGGGCGTAGCTGTCCCGGCTGCTCCCCTTGTGGACCAGTTCCATCGTCTCCCCCTGCGTGGTGAAGATGATGGTGTGTTCCCCGACATTGTCCCCGCCCCGCACCGCGTGGACGCCGATCTCGTCCGCGGTCCGCTCGCCGACGATCCCCTCACGGCCGTACACGATCTTCTTCTGCCCCATCGCCTCCTGGACGATCTTGGCGAACTGGGCCGCCGTGCCGCTGGGCGAGTCCTTCTTGTGCCGGTGGTGCCGCTCGACGATCTCCACGTCGAAGCCGTTCCCCTTCAGCGACTCACCGGCCAACTTCGTCAGCTTGAACAGCAGGTTCACCACGAGGCTCATGCTCGGCGACAGCAGCACCGCCGTGTGGTGCGCGGCGTGGTCGATCTCGACGTGGTGTTCCTTCTCCAACCCAGTCGTGGCGACGACGACCGGCAACTTGCGGTCCACGCACGTCTTCAGCACGTTCATCGTCCCGGCCGGCGCGCTGAAGTCGATGACGCAATCGACCAACAGCCCTGGGGG
>JBBRUO010000212.1:0-9118 GCA_038247725.1 Gemmatales bacterium | reverse complement strand
GCCTGATGCTCCGCCTGATCGCCGTCGTCGTGGCCGTGACGTGTTCGCTGTTGCCCGCCGCGCCCGTGCCGAAGCCCACCGACCGCCAACTGAAGGCCCGCTGGGGCGAGATCGTGAAGGGCATGGACGGGGATGAGTCAGGATTCAATCGCTCGTCACTGACTCTTACGGCAAGCCCTCAGAAACTCGGAGGCTGCTTCGGTGTCGAGCGTTGGCACACCCGATCGAAGTCAATTCGGACGCGCTCAGTCGTTGAAGGCGATTTTCAGGTCACGGTTAAGCTGGCCAAGCCCATTCTGCTGGATGCTGGTGTGGTGAATCGTGGACCGGACAACTTGTTTGGTGCCGTAGCTGGTCTCGATGTTCGTGACGAAATGACGGTCCTTTTGAAAACCTGGCAGACGATCGTTCGCGACCCCGAGGCGGCTCCTCTCGACGACAGCTGGGCCGGAGAACACGCGCGCGGCCATTGGAGTGATCAAAGTGCCGGGGTGACAAACGAGAATGCGTTGTGGCTTCGGGTGCGGCGAACAGATGGACATGTCTTCGTGGCACGCAGTGTTGATGGTAGGAAGTGGAGCGAACAGCGCGCGAGCGACCTCGTCCTCACCCCCCAACTCGCCGACAAGGTGGAAATCGGTATATTCGTTTGCCCCGATGTCAATCTGTCTGTCAAATCCACCTTCTCCGACTTCAAACTGACGACGGGCAATAAGTGACTGGCAATCGCGGCGGTGGTAGACTTCACTCACACAAGAAGCACGACGATGACCCGAACCGATACCACCCGCGAGCAACTGACCGAGATGGTCCGGGCAGCGCCGTTCCACCCGTTCGCCCTGAACATGGAGAACGGCGGCAAGGTGATCATCGAACACCCGGAGAACATCGCGTTCGACTCCACCGCGATTGGCCGCGAGCGGCTGTTCGTCATCACGAACAAGTTGCTCCTCAATAGCAGCCTCTCGGCCGTCGCCTCGGTGGCACAACTCGACACGACCCATGCGCTGGACGGCGCGTGATCGGTTTCCAATCCGCCTTGAATCCGTTTGCCTGTTCCTGCTAGATTGCCCCCCCGCGCGATACGGACCCGTCGCGCCGGCCTACGTACGGAAGCCGACTCGTGGCCGACAAGCTGACGCCGCTCATCATCGACGCCCTCACCCGCGCAGCCGCCGAACCGGCCGGCGTGCCGCTGTACGCCTCCAAGACCGAACCCGGCCTCTTCCCGTCGTCGTCGGTCGCCAAACCCGCCGCCAAGAAGTGCCTCGACGACGGACTGTTGCAACTGTGCCGAACGGACGTGAAGGGGAGAACGGCCCGCGAAGTGTACGCCGCCACCGACAAGGGGCTGAACTACCTCGTCGAACACGCCAGTCCGAAGCAGGTGATCGACGACTTCGTGCGCATCCTGGAAGAGCGCCGCGGCGAGGTGCGACAGTTGCTCGGCGAAGCGAAGCGAATTGCCGACGGGATGGATGGGTTGCTGAGGGTGATTTCTTCTCTGGTCCCCCCCTCCCGCCAGGGGAGGGGGGGACCAGCAAAGACAAAACCAATCTCTCCGCGCTCCTGTTCTCCGCCCTTCAGCGATGGCAAGCCGCGACCCCCGTCGCCCGCGATTGCCCGCTGCCGGACCTGTACCGCGCCTTGGAGTCACAGCCGACCGTCGGCGAGTTCCACGACGCGCTGCGACAGTTGCACGCCGACGGGCGGATTTACCTGCACCCGTGGACCGGCCCGCTGTACGCCCTGCCGGACCCGCCGTTCGCCTTGCTCGTCGGCCACGAAATCGCGTATTACGTCAGCCCGCGCTGAACTCCCAGGAGGTTTCCTGCCATGACGGCACTGCTCGATAGCCCGACGACGACGGCCCACCCGCGTGAGTTCCTGAAGCGGGCCGGCAACCCGTTCCGCAACTATTTCGCCCGCAACCCGGACGACGACGTGTGCGCCCGTTACCACGTCGCCGAGCTGTTCGCCGCCGAGCGCGACCTGCTGCACGCCATCATCGACCTGTACCGCTACGACCCGATGACCCACTCGGAAGTGGTGCCGGTGCTGGGGAACAAAGGGGCCGGCAAGACGCACCTGTTGCACAGCATCAAGCACGGGGCCGGCGGCGCGTGGCAACTGCTCGTCACGCCGGGGGTGTACCAGAAGGACACCGACTTCCTCGAATACCTGCTGTTCCAGATCATCGACACCCTGCTCGGCGGCGGCAAGCAGAAGGGCATGCGGCCGATGGGGTACGTCGGCGACCAGATCGCCCGCCGGCAACTCGGCCTCGCCCTGCGGGAACTCAGCGCCGCCGACAAGGTGGAACTGTTCCCGCCGCCGGGCCTCGGCCGGTGGGCGCGGCGGCTCGGGTTGGGCGCGACGCAGGCCGGCGAGCGGGCCGAGTGGCTGATCGAGAACCTGTCCGGGTACGCCAACTTCGCCCGCGTGCCGATGCCCCTGACGCAGGCGCTGGCCGACTCCGGGCTGACCCCGCAGCGGGCTTACGACCTGTGCGTCGCGTATGCCACCCGCACCGAACCGCACAACACCGCCGGCCTCATGCGGCGGCACCTGCTGCACGGGTTCGCCAAGGCCGTCCTGCTGAACGACGAGTCCGAGCTGGCGAACTTCCTCACCTACGGGTTCGCCGAACTCGACTTCAAGGTCCGCCCGTCCCGGCAAGACCTGGTCCTCGCGCTCTTCAAGGTGCTGATGGACCTGCTCCGCGGCCTCCGCATCCCGGTGGTGGTGGCGTTCGACCAGCTCGAAGACCTGCTGCTGGCCCGCCGCAACGACGACGCCCACCGCATCGCCGAAAGCTTCTTCGCCGGCATCGTGCAAGTGATGCACCAGATCGACGGTGTGTGTGTGCTGGTGTTCGCCGAGCGGGGGTTGTGGAACCGCTTCGTGCCCAGCCTCGACGGGTACATTCAAGACCGCCTCAATAACCCGGTTCACGTGCCGAAGTTCGGGACGGTGAAGGCGATCCGCCTGGAATCGCCGCCGGCGGACTTGGTCCAGCGGGTGGTCGAAGCCCGCTTGCAACCGGTGCTGGACGAAGTGCCCAACGGCGCGGCGCTCGGCGAACTGTACCCGTTCACCGAAGATCAGGTCGGCCGCGTCGCCATCACCGAGCCGACCCTGCGGGACATGCTGCAACAGTTCCGCCACCTGTTCGACCACCTGATCTACGGCCCGGAGGAAGCCGCTCCGGCCGCTCCGACTTCGCACACTCGCGTCATCACTGACGCGGTTCGCCACGAGGCCGCGCCGTCCAACCGCATCTCCGACTTCGGCGAGTTCCCGGTCCTCCCCGCCCCGGCCGAGACGCCCTTCGGGGTGATGCCGGTGCCAGGCGCGGAGAGCGGCACCCCGCCGGTCCTCGACAAGCAGAACCGACTCGACGCCTTGCTCGGCAAGGAGCCGGAATTCCTCCCGCCGTCGGTGACGTTCCGGAACATTGACGTGATCCAGACACCGGCGAACGAGGCGAACGACACCGTCCACGGGTTGCTCGGCGGCGACGCGAACGAGCCGCCGGCCTGGGAGGCGATCCCGCAAGAGCCGGGGTTGGTCGGCATCGCGCCGACGCCGATGGAGGCCTACGAGCCGGCGCGGCCGTCGATCCTCACCGCCGCCAACATGGGCGAACTGTGGGACCAGGAGACACGGTCGGCCCGCCGCAAGCTGGAACCGGAAGGGTCGCTGACGGGGGCCACCCGCGAGTTACAGGCGGCGCTCGGCACCTTCCTCGGCACCTGCCACGAACACGGGGTCAAGGTCGGCCCGTGGCGGTTGCAGCACGTCGTCCCGGAGTGGACGTTCGGCGAACACCCGACCTACGGGGCGGTCAGTCTGGCGCACTGGGCGTGCAAGGACGGGCAGCCGTGGAAGGTCGGCGTCGGACTGTTCCTGGCCCGCGGCCCCGGCAAGCCGAAGGACTTGGAGATCAAGTTGTCGGTGATGGACAGCCAGCCGCAGGTGGTGGATCACCTGATCCTGATGCGGCCGGAAGACGACCTGAACGTGACCGGGAAGAGCAAGACGCTGTGGCAGGAGGCGGAGCGGAACGGCAAGCACGCCCGCCTGGAACCGCTCGACCTCGACGGCTTCGCGCTGCTCTACGGCTTCCCCCGCTGGCTGTCGGCGCTGCGGGAGGCGTTGCCCGCCGGTGCCCCGCTGCCGAACCTCGCCGACCTGATCCAGGAGCGGGCCGAGAAGTTGCTCGAACAGGTGTGCATGCCGGTGCAAGGGTGACGTGGGGAAACGCACCCGTTGGCGGTGTCACCTCGTGTGCCGTGCGGGGAACGCAACGCACTTCCCCCACAACGAGGGGAGGTCGGCGGCGCAGCCGCCGGGAGGGGCGTCTGCTTTTGTTCGCCCGAAGCGCGAGCGAGGGGCCAACCACCGTTGAGGGCCGGGAGCGACTGCCCACCCATCGCCGCACGCCCCTTGCTGGCGCGGCGGGCGAACAAGAAGAAGAAACCTCCCCTCCCGGTCGCGTCCCGCGACCGACCTCCCCTCAACGAGGGGAGGTGGAAGACCGGCCCACCCAGCCAACGCGGCGGGACACCCTCAGCGAATTCGTTCATCAGGTGGGGCTCACTTCGGGTGAATCCTCGTGTAGTCCCACGCCTCCCGGAACGCGGGTGGCAGTCGCAACCCTCACCCCAGTGGAGTCAAGTGACACCAGAAGAAGTAGTCGGTATCCACTGCCTTGCCGCCGAGCAGTGTCACACAGGTGACGACCTGCCCGCGGTGGTAGTGGGCGTGACCGTTCAGCGTGCTCAGCGCGCCTTCAATTTCCCAGCGGTAGCGGTTGCCGTCCGGGGCCTTCCACTCGAACGGCGAGACCAGCGCGGCGTCATCGACGGTGGCCAGGAACTTCGTCCACGCGGCTTCCGTGGCGGCGAACCGAGCCGGCAAGTCTTCTAGCTTCAGTCCCGGCGGGAACGCGGGCGGCAACTCCGGCCAGTGGCCGAGGCGGTGCAGCCACCGCAACCGCGCGGCATCCATGTGGGCGAACTTGTCGATGGCTTTCTGGAACAGCGGATCGGCTCGCTTCTCGGCCGGCACGGTGTCGAGCATGGCCAGCGTCTTGGCGGTACAGTCCCGCTCGTATTCGTACCACCGGCGGAAGCGATCAGCGAGGGTCTTCATGCGGGAACACCTACAATAACGCGAACGGCGGGATCGGGGGGGCAAGCGGAGACGAGACGCCCACAGTCTACGTTGTATCAAGGGGCCTCTCCCCTGCCCTGCCACTTCGTGGGCCGAGTCAAATCGGCGGACGGGGCCGAGTTCCCGCCTTTCTCGCTCGCTCCCCTGCCCCGCCGAGGAGTAAAATGGAACGAACCGAACCACTCCCGCCCCGATCGATTGCCATGCGTCATCTGTTCACGCTTCTCGCCATCGTCGCGTCCGCCGCTCCGACTCTTGCCCAACCGCCCGACAAGAAGACGGACTTCGCGCACGACGTGGTACCGATTCTCAAGGCCCACTGTGCGAAGTGCCACACCAACGGCACCTACAAGGGGGGCGTCTCGTTCGACACCCGCGAGGCACTGCTGGAGTCGAAGTCGGTGGTGCCGGGCAAGCCCGCAATGAGCGAGTTGCACGCCCGCGTCACAAGTACTGACGACGAGTTGCGAATGCCACCGCCGAAGGCCCAACCGCTGACGGCGAAGGAAATCGCGGTCCTGACCAGGTGGATCGACGACGGGCTGCCGTGGGAGCCGGGGTTCACCTTCAAGCCGACCGCTTACGTCGCCCCGCTGAAGCCGCGGAAGGTTGTGGTCCCGCCCGCGAAACTCGGCCTCGAACACCCCATCGACCGCATCCTCGAAGGCTACTTCGCCGCCAACAAGGTGACGCCACCGGAACCGATCGACGACATGGCGTTCGCCCGCCGGGTGTACTTCGACCTCATCGGACTGCCGCCGGCGACAGGCGAACTGGAAGCGTTCGTCGCCGACAAGGACGCCGACAAGCGGGCGAAGCTCGTCGCGAAGTTGCTCGCCGAGGACCGGAGTTACACCGACCACTGGCTGGCCTTCTGGAACGACGTTCTCCGCAACGAGTACAAGGGCACCGGCTACATCGACGGCGGCCGCAAACAGATCACCGCGTGGCTGTACCAGTCGCTGCTGGAGAACAAACCTTACGACCAGTTCGCCCGCGAACTCATCAATCCGGCCGCCGGCTCCGAAGGGTTCGCGAAGGGAATCAAGTGGCGGGGCGCGGTGAACGCCAGCCAGATCGTGGAGTTGCAGTTCTCGCAGAACGTCGGGCAGGTGTTCTTCGGCGCGAACCTGAAGTGCGCGTCGTGCCACGACAGCTTCATCGACAACTGGAAACTCGACGACGCCTACGGGTTGGCGGCGGTCATCGCCGACAAGCCGCTTGCCATCCACCGTTGTGACAAGCCGACTGGCGCGACCGCCGGGCCGAAATTCCTGTTCCCCGAACTTGGCACCATCGACCCGGCCGCCCCGAAGGCGAAGCGGCTCGAACAACTGGCGGCGCTGGTCACGCACCCGGACAACGGCCGGTTCACCCGCACGATGGTCAACCGCGTCTGGCACCGGCTGATGGGCCGAGGCATCGTTCATCCGGTGGACGTGATGGGCGGCAAGCCGTGGAGCAATGACCTTCTCGATTACCTCGCGGTCTACTTCGCCGAGAACGGCTACGACCTGAAGAAGCTGATGGCGCATATCACCACCTCGAAGGCGTACCAGTCGAAGGCGGTGCCATTGGCCGAGGAGTTCACCGGCACCGGGTATGTCTTCCGGGGACCAGAACTGAAGCGACTCTCCGCCGAGCAGTTCATCGACGCCGTCTGGATGTTGACCGGCACCGCCCCCGCAAAGCCAGTCGCCCCCGCGAAGATCCCGCCGTTCCCGGACACCATTCCGAAGGAACGACAGTTCGTCCGCGCCACGCTGGTACATTGTGACGAGTTGATGCGGTCGCTCGGCCGGCCTAACCGCGAACAGGTGGTGACGACGCGGCCGGACCAGTTGACCACGTTGCAAGCCCTGGATTTATCCAACGGCGAGCGGCTGACCTCGACACTCAGTCGGGGCGCGGCGAACATCCTCAAGGCAAACCCGATGGCGACGCCGAGCGAACTGGCCGAGTGGATATTCACGCGGGCGCTCTCCCGCAAACCGAACGCCGCCGAGTTAACGGCCGCGAACGAGTTGCTCGGCGACAAACCCACTGCTGACGGCGTGGCCGACCTGCTGTGGGCCGTCGTGATGCTGCCCGAGTTCCAGTTGGTGATGTAGGGTCGGTGTTCCAATGTTCCCAGGGCGTTGCCCTGGGTTCGACGGAAGCATAACCCATCCAGCCTGAAGGGCTGGCACAATCTCTTCGGTCTATCTTTATGATCCACCGCGAACTCTCCCGCCGCGAGTACCTCCAGGCGATGACGGCGGCCGGCCTCGCCACCATCGCCGGCGGCGCGCCGAAGCTCCGCGCCGCTGATGCCGTGACGCACCCCAAACCGACCGCCGACACCGTCATCTTGCTGTGGATGGCCGGCGGGATGGGTGCCCCGGACACATTCGACCCGAAGCGGTACACGAAGTTCGAGGTCGGCGTGCCGGTGGACAAAATCCTGTCCACGTTCCCGGCCATCGACACGGTCGTGGACAACATCAAGCTGACCGAGGGGCTGGAGCACATCGCCAAGGTGATCGACCGCGGCACGCTCATCCGGTCGCACGTCGTCGCCGACCTCGGCAACATCCTGCACAGCCGGCACCAGTACCACTGGCACACCGGGTACGTCCCGCCGCAGACGGTCGCCTGCCCGCACATCGGGGCGTGGATGGCCCGCGTGCTGGGACCACGGAACCCGGCCATCCCGGCGTTCATCAACATCGGTCAGCGGCTCGAAGGGTCGGGCGAGAGCGAGGAGTTGAAGGCGTTCACCACCGGCGGGTTCATCGGTACCGAGTTCGGCCCGTTCAACCTCCCGTTCCCGAACGACGCCGTCGCCGCGGTCAAGCCGCCGAAGGGCATGACTCCCGCCCGCTTCGCCGCCCGCCACGACAAGTTCAAAGAACTGCTGAAGGCCAGCCCGGTCGGGGGGATGGCGAGCGACCATCACCACGAGTCCATGTTGAAGGCCATCGACGGCGCGCACCGACTGCTGACCAGCAAAGACCGCGACGCCTTCGACATCACGAAGGAGCCGAAGCCCAGCTACGACAACTACAACACCGGCCGGTTCGGACTGGGGTGCCTGCTGGCCCGGCGGTTGGCGGAAGCCGGGGCGCGGTTCATCGAGGTGACGACCGAGTACGTGCCGTTCCTGCACTGGGACACGCACGAGAACGGACACACCACCTACGCCCGCATGAAGAAGGAGATCGACCGGCCCATCGCGCAGTTGGTCCTCGACCTCGAAGAGCGCGGCATGCTCGACCGCACGCTGGTGGTGCTGGCCAGCGAGTTCAGCCGCGACATGATGATCGAAGGCATCCCCGGCAGCACCGCCAAGGACCAGTCGCGTGCGAAGGCCGACAAGCTCGGCGAGTTGAAGCACTACGGCCTGCACCGGCACTTCACCGGGTCCGGGTCGGTGTTGATGTTCGGCGGCGGCGTCAAGCAAGGGTTCCTTTACGGCGAGACGGCCCCCGAGCGTCCGTTGGTGACGACGAAGAACCCGGTCAGCATCCGCGACCTGCACGCGACCCTCTTCCACGCGATGGGCATCTCGCCGAAGACGGCGTTCGACGTGGAGAAGCGGCCGTTCTACGCCACCGAGGACGGCAAGGGTGTACCGGTCCTCGAACTGTTCGCAAAAGGTCAGTAGCACGATGACGGGCGGTGTCACGTGGACGATGGCGGGTCGGCGTGAGTGCCGACCCGCCTTACCTCTTCGTCTTCCCCTGGCTGGGGTAAACGGGGTTCAAGCCGATCTCCCAACGGCGGGCGCGGAGGTCGTGGCCGAGGGCTGCGAAGTGGTCGAACAGTTGCTCTTGCAAGGTGTCGGCACGAGCGGGTTCCACGGCGGCGAGGTTCGTCCGCTCGCCGGGGTCGGCGGTCAAGTCATACAGCTCGCGGCCTTGCGTTTCCAGGGTGTAAATCAGCTTCCAGCCGTCCGGGG